>JBOGGR010000473.1:0-1931 GCA_050744025.1 Acidimicrobiales bacterium | reverse complement strand
CGGCAGCGGGCCGGCCCGCCCACGTGCCCGGACGGCCCGGCGTGCGCAAGGATGGGGCCCGTGGCCATGCGGATCGAGGACTACGCCATCATCGCCGACACCCACACGGCCGCCCTGGTCGGCCGGGACGGGTGCATCGACTGGGCCTGCCTGCCAAGGTTCGACTCCCCGGCCTGCTTCGCCCGGCTCCTCGGGGACGACTCCCACGGGTACTGGCGGTTCGCGCCTGCCGGGGAGGTGACGGCCTGCCGGCGCCGCTACCGGGACGGGACCCTCGTGCTGGAGACCGAGCTGGACACGGCAGACGGGACGGTCCGGATCGTCGACTGCATGCCGGTGCGGGAGCGGTATCCCGAGGTGGCCCGGCTGGTCGAGGGCGTGAGGGGGCGGGTGGCGATGCGCATGGAGCTGGTAGTGCGCTACGACTACGGCTCCGTCGTGCCCTGGGTCCGCCAGGAGAACGGCCTCCTCTCGATGGTGGCCGGCCCCGACGCGCTCTACCTGTGGTCGCCGCTCGAGACCCACGGCGAGCGGATGACCACCGTGGCCGACTTCAGTGTCTCCGAGGGCCAGGTCGTGCCGTTCATGCTGGCCTGGCACCCCTCCCACCTGCCCCCGCCCCGGCCCACCGACGGCCGCTTCATCATCGGCGACACGGAGCGCTGGTGGCGGGCGTGGTCGGATCGCTGCACGTACGACGGCGAGTGGCGAGAGGCCGTGGTCCGCTCCCTCCTCACGCTGAAGGCCCTCACCTACGCCCCCACCGGCGGGATCGTGGCGGCGGCCACCACCTCGCTGCCCGAGACGCTCGGCGGCGCGCGGAACTGGGACTATCGCTACTGCTGGCTCCGGGACGCGACCCTCACCCTCCAGGCGCTCATGGTCGCCGGCTACCACGAGGAGGCCGGCGCCTGGCGGGACTGGCTGCTGCGGGCGGTGGCCGGGGACCCGGCCGAGCTCCAGATCATGTACGGGCCGGCCGGGGAGCGCCGGCTGGACGAGCGGGAGATCGACTGGCTCCCCGGCTACGAGGGCTCCCGCCCGGTCCGGGTCGGCAACGCGGCGGCCGGGCAGTACCAGCTGGACGTGTACGGAGAGGTCATGGACGCCCTGCACCAGGCCCGGGTCGTCGGCATGGACCCCGACGCGTCCGGATGGGGCCTCCAGACGGCCCTCGTCGACTTCCTCGAGACCGGCTGGCGGGACCCGGACGACGGCCTGTGGGAGGTCCGGGGCCCCCGGCGCCATTTCACCCACTCCAAGGTCATGGCCTGGGTGGCCCTGGACCGGGCGGTGAAGAGCGTGGAGGAGTGGGGCCTGGACGGTCCGGTGGACAAGTGGAAGGCCACCCGGGAGGAGATCCACGACGAGGTCTGCACCAAGGGGTGGAACGCCGACCGCGGCAGCTTCACCCAGTACTACGGCTCGGACAAGCTCGACGCCAGCCTGCTCATGATCCCCCTCGTGGGCTTCCTCCCCCCGACCGACGAGCGGGTGGCCTCCACGGTCGGGGCCATCCAGCGGGACCTGTGCGAGGACGGCTTCGCCCTGCGCTACCAGACCGACCCGGGTGGGGACGTGGACGGGCTGAGCGGGCACGAGGGGTCGTTCCTCGCCTGCTCGTTCTGGCTGGCCGACGCCCTGGCCCTGATGGAGCGCCGGGACGAGGCCAGGGCGCTCTTCGAGCGCCTGCTGGCCCTGCGCAACGACGTGGGCCTGCTGGCCGAGGAGTACGACGCCGTCGCCCACCGCCAGGTCGGCAACTTCCCCCAGGCGTTCTCCCACGTCGGCCTGGTCAACACCGCCTGCAACCTGAGCCACGCCGCCGGTCCGGCCGAGATACGCCGGAGCCGGCACAGGCCCGAGGGGGCAGCGTCGCCCCGCCGCCGGCCCCAGCCCCCCAGCCCCCCGCCCCCCGGCTCCCAGCCCGC
>JBOGGR010000472.1:0-3142 GCA_050744025.1 Acidimicrobiales bacterium | reverse complement strand
CGCCAGCCCCGCCCCCGCCAGCGCCGCCCCCACCAGCGCCGCCGCCGGCGCCCCCGGCAGCGGTGGACAGCCGGCCCCGTCTGACCACGCCGATGAAGGTGCCGGCCTCGTCCACCACCGGAGCCCCGGGCAGGCTCTCCCTCTCCAGCTTGGCCGCCGCCTCGGTCACGGTGTTGCGGGCGTCGAAGATGACCCGCGGCCGGCCCATCACCTCGGCCACAGCCATGGAGCCGAGCAGGGGCATGCTGGTCCGCAGGCGGTGGGCGGGGGAGTCCTGGCGGCTCTCCAGCTGGCTCCGGTAGATGGTGTCGCCGGCGGCCCGGACGATGAGGGTGGCCAGGCCCACCGCCACCATGGCCGGGGCCAGCACCGAGAGGCTGCCGGTCATCTCCGCGGCCATGATCATGACGGCGAGCGGCGCCCGCGATATGGCCCCGAAGCAGGCCATCATGCCCACGATCACGAAGGCGGCCGGGTCGTGGGGCACCCCGGGGGCGACCGGGGCCAGCAGGCGCCAGACGGCGGCGCCGGTGAAGGCCCCGATGAAGATGCCGGGCCCGAAGATGCCCCCCGATCCCCCCGACCCGATGGACAGCGACGTAGCCAGGATCTTGGCCACCGGGAGAGCCAGCACCACCCACAGGGGCAGGCCGAGGAGCTGGGGGCCGAGGCCCTTCTGGATCCAGCCGTAGCCGGTGCCGAGGACCTGGGGCAGGGCCACGGCCACGGCGCCCACCATCAGGCCGCCGAGGGCCGGCCTCAGCATCCGGGGCAGGGGCAGGCGGCCGAACAGACCGGTGATCCCGTAGAAGGACTTGGAGTACCCGAGCCCGACGAACCCGGCCACGATGCCGATGAGGGCGAACCAGGCCAGTTGCAGCGGGTCGCGGAACTGGTAGGCCTGCCCGGCGAAGCCGAACAGCGGCTCGAAGCCCTGGAAAGCCGAGAACACCGTGTAGCCGATGACGGCGGCGATGATGCCGGGGATGATGGCCTCCACCTCGATGTCGTCCCGGTAGAGGATCTCGGCCGACAGCAGGGCCCCGCCGAGGGGGGCCCCGAAGATGGACCCGATCCCGGCACCGATGCCGACGGCCACGGCGATGCGGCCGTCGCCGGGGGAGAGGTCGAGCACCCGGGCGAGGAAGGAGCCGAACCCGGCGCTGATCTGGGCCGTCGGCCCCTCCCGGCCTCCCGAGCCCCCCGAGCCGATGGTGATGGCCGAGGCGACGATCTTGACCACCAGGGCCCGCACGCGGACGCCCCTCGGGTTGTCGTGGACGGCGGAGATGGCGGCGTCGGTGCCGTGGCCCTCGGCTTCGGGGGCCAGGTTGAAGACCAGCAACCCCGACACCAGCCCGCCCAGCCCGACGACCAGCGGTATGACCCAGGCGTGGGGGAAGCCGGCCGAGCCCGTGAGCCCCGTCTCCCCGGCCGGGGTGGGCACCTGGTAGCCGGCCAGGTCGCCGAGGAACAGGTGGGTGGCGAGGGTGAGGGCCCGGTAGAAGGCCACCGCCCCCAGCCCGGCGATGACGCCGAGGGAGACGCCGAGGACCAGCCACTTGCGCAGGTAGCCGGCCGAGCGCAGCCACCGGGAGGCGGCGGTGTTGAGGGCCCGGAGCCGGGTCCGCCAGGTTACGGGTAGGACGAGCTCGGAGGGCCCGGGCCCGCCCTGGTGGTGGCCTTCGGGCACGGCGCCAGTGTGGGCCAGGGGGCGGGGGGCTACAACTCGGTCCGGCCAGGCGGACCTGGAGCCGGAGAGGGCAGCCGGCGGGAGCCGGGATCAGCTGCGATTGCGCTGGGGACGGACCTGGAGGGAACCGCCGCCGGCCTGGGGCGTGGGAGGAGCAGCCGGCCTGGGCCGTGGGAGGAGCCGCCGCCGGCCGGGGGCGTGGGAGGATGCCGGCATGGGCAACGCCTGGTTCGAGACGGTCGCCGAGGCGCAGCGGCGGGCCCGGAGGCGCCTGCCCCGCTCGGTGTACGCCGCCCTCGTCGCCGGGTCGGAGAGGGGGGTGACGGTCGAGGACAACGTGGCCGCCTTCGCCGAGCTCGGCTTCGCCCCCCACGTGGCCGGGCTGCCGGCCAAGCGGGACCTGTCGACCACGGTCATGGGCACCCAGATCGACCTCCCGGTCGTCATCTCGCCCACCGGCGTGCAGGCCGTGCACCCCGACGGGGAGGTCGCCGTCGCGCGGGCCGCCGCGGCGCGGGGCACCGCGATGGGCCTGTCGTCGTTCGCCTCCAAGCCGGTCGAGGAGGTGGTGGCGGCCAACCCCAAGACGTTCTTCCAGATGTACTGGGTGGGCACGCGTGAGGACATGGCGGCCCGGATGGAGCGGGCGCGGGCCGCGGGGGCCGTGGGCATCATCGTGACGCTCGACTGGTCGTTCTCCTTCGGCCGGGACTGGGGGTCACCGAGAATCCCGGAGAAGATGACACTCCAGGAGATGATCAGGCAGGCACCCGCCGCCCTGTCCCGGCCCGAGTGGCTGTACTCGTGGCTGCGGACCGGCGCGATCCCCGACCTGACCGTGCCGAACCTGCCGGTGGGCGGGGCGCAGGCGCCGACGTTCTTCGGCGCCTACGGGCAATGGATGGCCTCGACCCCGCCGTCCTGGGAGGACGTCGCCTGGCTGCGGGCGCAGTGGGACGGGCCGTTCATGCTGAAGGGCGTCACCCGGGTCGACGACGCCAAGCGGGCCGTGGACGCGGGGGTCTCCGCGATCTCGGTATCCAACCACGGGGGGAACAACCTGGACGGGACGCCGGCCACGATCCGGATGCTGCCCGACATCGCCCAGGCGGTCGGCGACCAGGTCGAGGTGCTCCTTGACGGCGGCGTGCGCCGCGGCGGCGACGTCGTGAAGGCCCTCGCGCTCGGTGCCCGGGCCGTGATGATCGGCCGGGCCTACTTGTGGGGCCTCGGCGCCAACGGGCAGGCGGGCGTGGAGAACGTCCTTGACGTGCTGCGGTCGGGCATCGACGCCTGCCTGCTCGGGCTGGGGCACTCGTCGGTCACCGAGCTGACCCCGGACGACCTGGTGATCCCGCCCGGCTTCACCCGCCGCCTGGGCGGCTGAGCGGCTTCCTCCGGGCGTCGGGCCGGCCTGTGGGCGCAGTTACAGGCCGGCCTGGTCTACTG
>JBOGGR010000471.1:0-5738 GCA_050744025.1 Acidimicrobiales bacterium | reverse complement strand
GTCCCGGGATCGTCCCTGCCGGGGGGCTCGGCCGTCCCGGCGCCGACCGGGGTGTCGTTCGCGCCCGGCGCCTGCGTCCGGTTCTCGCCGGTCCGGGGCAACCGCCACCAGGTCGTGCTCGTGGACCCTGGCCACGGCGGTCCCGACACGGGCGCCCTCGGCGCCACCACCGCGGGGCGCCAAGTGACCGAGGCCCACCTCAGCCTGGCCATCGGCAAGGCCCTGCTCGGCCGGCTGAGGGCCGAGGGCTTCGCCGTCGTCATGTCCCGGACAGGGAACGGCGCTGTGACCAGGGTGCGCCCGAGCGACGCCCCGGGCGGGATCTTCACGGCAGCAGGTCTCCACCGGGACCTCCTCGCGAGGGTGGCCTGCGCCAACGCCGCCCACGCCGGCGTCCTCCTCTCCATCCACCTCAACGCCTTCAGCGACCCCACAGCCGGCGGGTCCGAGACCATCTACGACGCCGTTCGCCCCTTCGCCGCCGGCAACCTGCGCCTGGCCCGGCTCGTCCAGCGCGACGTGGTGACGTCGCTGGCGGCCGGGGGCTGGCGCGTGCCCAACCGGGGCGTCCTCGACGACCGGGGCCAGGGGACGGCCGTCGGCGCGGCTGCAGCGGCGTACGGCCACCTGCTCCTCCTGGGGCCACGGTCGGCGACCCACAACCCGTCCCCCAGCCAGATGCCGGGGGCCCTCAGCGAGCCGCTGTTCATCACGAACCCGTCCGAAGCCGACATCGCCGAGAGCCGGGCCGGCCAGGCTGCGGTCGCTCGGGGCCTCGCCGCAGCCGTCACCAGCTTCACGGCCCCGGCGGGCACGGCGGCGGCGGCTGCGAGCGGGAAGACGAGCACGGCAGGCACAGCGCCGGGCGCGGCGGCCCCCACTACCACGAAGCCCGGCGCGGCGCCGGGCGCCAAGGCCGCGGCTCCGGCCGCCAATACCACGGCTCCGCCTACTCCGGCGACTCGGCACCCGGCGCCGGCCACGACGACGGCGCCCGCGCTCCCGATCCCGGCCTCGCTCCCTCTCCTGGCCGCGCCGGCCATGCCGGGGGAGGGGCAGTGGCACCCGGCCGGGGACAGGCTCGCAGGAGGGTACGTCGTCTACACGACCGTGCTGCGCCCCGCGGCCGGGCAGCCGCCGGCCGGAGTGGCCTGGATCGACTCGCCAGCCACCCGGCTGGCCCTCTACGCCGGCACGGCCGAGCCGAGCGGCAGCTGGCCCGACCAGGGGTCGGTCGCGCCGGCCCAGCAGCCGAGCCTCATCGCCGCCTTCGACTCAGGCTTCAAGATCTACGTCTACGGCACCGGCTGGTGGTACCAGGGGCGTGCGGCGGAGCCGCTCCGGGCGGGCATGGCGTCACTGGTCGTCTTCACCAACGGGACGGCCACCGTCGGCGACTGGGGCCGGGACGTCGGTCCAGGCCCCGGCATCCTTGCCGTGCGCCAGAACCTGCCCCTCCTCGTGGACCACGGGGCGCCAGTGGCGAGCGCCGCCTCTCCGGGCCTGTGGGGGGCCGTGCTGGGAGGCGGTGTCCACACCTGGCGGTCGGGCGTGGGGGTGACCGCCGGCGGAGACCTGGTCTACGTGGGGGGCCCCGGCCTGGCCCCGGCCGATCTGGCCAGGCTCCTGGTGGCAGCCGGAGCGGTCAGGGCCATGGAGCTCGACATCAATCCCGAGTGGGTGTCGTTCGCCACCTTCACCCACACAGGTGGGATCGGTGGGAGCGGGGTGACCGGCACGAACCTCGTCCCCGGGATGTACTACGGGCCCTCCCACTACCTCCAGCCGTACTCCCGGGACTTCTTCGCCGTCTTCGCCCGCTGATCCGCTCCCTCGACCGCCCGGGCGCACGCATGGTCCGCAGGGGGGGCCTGCTAGCAAACTGGAGTCCGTGCTAGCATGGGCTGGGTGGAGGACTACGAGCGATTGATAGAGGTGGCACGGCGCCGGCTCGGCGCCCGCCCAGTGGCGCCCCGGCGTGACCTGGGCGGAGCCGAGGTGCAGTTGTCGGTCCGGGTGCCGGCAGGGCTACGGGCTGCCGTGGCTGAGGTCGCTGCGCTGAGCAACCGGTCCGTGACGACGTTCGTGACCGACGTGCTGTCTTCGGCGGTCGCGATCGAGACCGACCCGTTCGCCGGGTTGGCGGCTGACATGACCGCGCACACGAGGGCAGTGCTGGGCGAGGCCGTGCGTTCCGGCGACTACGCCGCAGCAGCGGCTTCGGTGGAGGCTGCCGAGCGGGCCACTTGATCGTCGTAGACGACCACTTCGTCGCCGGGAGGCTGGCGGCGGGCACCCTCGGGCCGGTCGACGGGGGGGTCGCCACCACGTGCTCATGGTGGTGGCGACTCGCGTCGGCTGTGACCGGCTCCAGGACCGGGGCGTTGTCCCGACACCTCGCCCGCCTCGACGTATCCGACCGTGACGCGCTGGTTCACGCCGTCCGTGTGCTGCCGAGCCGCCTGATCGTTCCGGACATCCGGGAGCTGATCCCGGCGATGGCGGCACTGTCCGGCCAGTACAGCCTCAACCAACTCGCAGCGGAAGCCATCGTGGCCGCAGAGGTCCTCGGCGCCGAGCTGGTCGTCGCTGTTGACACCCCGAAGATCCGGGACACGGCGGCTGCCCGGGGCCTGGCGTACCGGCTGGCAGGGTCAGCCGGGTAGAGGCCCCCCGCCGCCGGCCGGCCCAGCCGGGCCCACGCCGCCCCGCTCCAACTCGCCACCGTCAGCCGTGGGAGCCGGGGCCGTGGGAGCCGGGGCCGTGGGAGCCGGGCCGGAGGGAGCCGGGCCGGAGGGAGGCCGGGCGGCGGTCGCCCGGGCCTGGCGTTGGGCGACGGCCGCCGCCTCGAGCTGGTAGAGGTGCTGGGGATGGCCCGACAGCGGGAAGAGCGGGGTCCGCCGGTGCGGGGCCAGGGGCCTGCGCTGGAAGAACGCCCACACGATCACGAGGGCGAAGATCCCGATGGGGAAGCCGAACGTGAGGGCGGCAGCCAGGGGGAAGTTGTGCATGACGCCGATCAGCAGCACGTGCACCACCACTTCCCTCTGGCCTTCCCGGTCGTCACGATCAGCACGCTAATCCCTCCCCGTCGTCGTGGTGTCCATACCCCGAGCCCCCGCCGGTCACCGGAGCCGGTGGCGGGGGGCCAGGCTGACGCCGAAGCGGGGCACGGCGGGACGGCGCCCCGCGGGCTGGCGCCCGGACGGGAGCGCGGCCGGCCGGCGGCCGTCCGGCTGCCACCCACCTGCGTCCCGGCCTTCCCGCGGCCACACACCCGCGTCCCGGCCGTCCCGCGGCCACCCACCCGCGTCCCGGCCGTCCGGCTCCTCTGCGCCCGCCTTGGCCCGCTCCGAGGCGATCAGCTCGGCCAGCGCCTCGTCCAGGTCGTCGGCCTCCTCCCGGCGCGTCATCCGCAGGGCCAGCAGCACGACCGCCAGCGCCATGGGGAGCATGCCCGGGATCCACATGATCCCGGCGCCGATGGTCTGGTCGTCGAGCGCCGTGATCCCGCCGGGCCGGTGGGCGAGGTGGACGTAGCCGGCGTACCAGGGCCCCGAGGCGAACGCCAGGGCCATGGCGAGGATCCAGTTCTGCACCGCGCCTGCGGCCAGGAAGGCGATGCGTCCCGGGTACGACAGGCGGCTCCGCAGCGGCTGGGAGTCGATCACCTGGAGCCAGAACAAGATGGCGAAGGCGAGGAACGTGATGTGCTCGGTGTAGTGCAGGACCGGGTAGCGCAGCGTGGCGTCGTAGGGGCCGGGCATGTGCCAGGCCCAGAAGTCGATCACGAAGATCAGCCAGGCCACGACCGGCCGGTTGACGGCTCGCCCGAGGGCGGCCACCGGCCCCGTCCGGCCCACCCGCAGGCCGACCCGGCTCACCCCCCGCCGCCAGCCGACCGGGAGGCCGCGGAGCAGCACCAGCCAGGGCGCCCCAAGGACGATGAGCGGGGCGGCGACCACGATGAGCAGGAGGTGCTCGATCATGTGGACCCAGAACAGGTAGTCCGACCAGTAGTCGATCGGAGACTGGAGGGCCACGAACACCGCCGCCAGGCCGCCCAGGAAGCTGGCCGCCCGCCACCGCCGGAGGCGGTAGGAGTCCTTGGTCCGGTCGGCGACGGCCCGCTGCCGGCGGACGTAGCCCACCTGGTGGACGATCGCCACCGCGATCAGCACGTAGCCGATCGGCCCCAGCCCCCAGTGCCGGACGAGCAGGTCCCACATGGGCTAGCGGACCGGGCTCTTGGGCGGGCGCCCCGGGGGCCTGGAGGACGAGGGCCTGGAGGACGAGGGCCTAGAGGACATAGAACAGGATCCAGATGAGGATGGCGCCCACGGCCATGAACTGGGAGAACAGGATGTAGCTCTCCACGTTGGCCCCGAAGCGGGGGATGATGAGCGGCCCCTCGTCGAGGCGCCTCAGCATGACGCTCCGGGGCCGGACGATGGACTGGGCGATCAGGGTCTCCAGCCAGTAGAACTGCCCGAGCATGTAGACGATGTAGATCGGCATCCAGGCGATGAAGACGCTGGTGTAGCCGCTCGAGGCCGGGCTGAACGGGAGGCGGGTCATCTCCCAGATCTGCAGCCCGCAGGCGGTGGCGACCAGCCCCAGGGACACGGCGGCCCCCGACTGCCAGTCGAACAGGGCCCCGATCTGCAGCCGCCTGGCGCTCCCGTAGTGCACGATCGCCGCCCCCACGATGCAGAGTGCGACCAGGGTGCCGAGGATCATGGAAGGGTGCTGGCCCCCCACCCGCCAGTCGTTGTGGTTGTTGAGGGCTCGCAGGTAGAAGTAGGCGAAGGTGAAGGTGCCGTACAGGAACAGGCTGGCTGCGACGAGCAGGCGGGAGGCGCTCCAGAAGCTGCCTATCTGGCACTGCTCCTCGTACGCGTCGTCGTCGAAGGCCTCGACCTCAGGCAGTCGCCGGGCCATGGCCGGTCACCTCCCCCCCGGGACGCCGGCTGGGATCTCCAGCGACGGGACCCCCCGCATGTCGGCCACCGGCAGCTCCTCCGGGTGGCCGTACTCGTACGGGTGCGACAGGACGAAGGGGATCCGGGCAAAGTTGTCGACCGGGGGCGGGGAGGGTACCTGCCACTCCAGGCCCCGCGAGAACCACGGGTTGTCGACCGTCCGCTTGCGGACTATGACCATCGAGTACACGAAGTTGACGACGAAGATCACCATCGACACGCCGATGACGTAGGCCCCGATAGTGGCGATGTCGTTGAGCGTCGTCCACTTCGCCGCGTACTCGAAGTACCGGCGGGGCATGCCCAGCCACCCGACGATGAAGAGGGGGATGAACGTGACGTTGAACGCGATGAACATCACCCAGAAGTGGATCCACCCGAGCGTCTTGTTCATCTCGTAGCCGGTCATCTTGGGGAGGAAGTAGTAGATCCCGCCGAAGAAGGCGAAGATCAGGCCGCCCATGATCGTGTAGTGGAAGTGGGCCTGGACGAAGAAGCTCCCGTGCAGGGTGACGTCGGCCGGCACGTCGGAGAGGAAGACCCCGGAGACCCCGCCTATCAGGAAGTTGAGGTAGAACGCGAGCGTGAAGAGCATCGGCACGGTGAGCCGTATCTTGCCCTTCCAGAGCGTGCCCATGGCCACCAGGTAGATGAACCCGGTCGGGATCGAGATCATCTCTGTGGTGAGCATGTACAGCGGCCGCATGTCCGCGTTGATGCCGCTCATGAAGAGGTGGTGCTGCCACACGAACCACG
>JBOGGR010000470.1:0-8370 GCA_050744025.1 Acidimicrobiales bacterium | reverse complement strand
GTGCCGGAGCCGGAGCTGGCGGGGCGGGCCGGCGAGGTGAGACGGGGCGGAGCCGGGGGCGCCGGGGGGGGCGGGGGCGGGGGCGGCGGGTACACGGCTCTCTACGTCGAGCACGTGCTGCAGGCCGACCGGGGGGCCGACCTCGACTTCCTGGTGGGATGCCGGGGCAGCGCCGTCCCGAGGCGGCACATCTGAGGGACGGGACGGGCCCTACGACTCGGGCGAGGCCCTCCTTCCGTCGAGCAGGATCGCCACACCTCGGTCCGCGGCGAGGTCCGGGACGCTGGCCTCGATGGTCTCACCGGCCACCGCGGCCCTCACCGGCTGATCGGGGGCCACCCGGGCCAGGAGGCCGGCCCGCCGGTGGGCCCTCTCCACGTCGTGCCGCTCCAGGAAGCCGGACACCTCGACGACCATGCGGACCGGCTCCCTGCTCTCCCGGTCGAGCCCCTGGAGGACCAGGTCGGCGAACAGGAGGTCCCGGGCCTCGGAGTCGCTCACCATCCCCGCCTCCCTGCCGTCCTCTACAAGGGTGGTGAGCGCGTCGGGCTGGAGCGGCGCCGGGCGCCGCAGCAGCGGCGCGAAATAGGCAGGGGAATGGCGGCTGTACCGCAGCTCGAGCAGGTCGCCTCGCATGTCGGCAACCGTCCCAGTCAGCTTGGTGAGCGCCTCTCCCATGAAGAACACCTGGGTCTGCACCCTGGCCATGCGCTCGACCAGCTCGCTGAGCTTCTCCGCCAGCTCGGCGATCCGGGCCTCGGTGGCGCCCTGGCGCTCCGCCAGCTCGGCGATCAGGCCGGGTAGGCCCAGCAGCTCGTCGGTCAGAAGCGCGCGGCGGACCTCGTCTGCGAGCTCCGGGTCGGCCCGGACCTGAGCCAGCACCTGGCGCGCGTCCACAGCGCAAGCCTACGTGGGCGCTCCGAACGCCGGCGCAGGGGCCTACCGATCTGCCGGGGGCATCAGCCCACCAGCCCGGCGCCCAGGACGGCGTCGCCGTCGTAGAGGGCGACCGTCTGGCCGGGGGCGATCCGCCTCTCGGGCCGGGCCCAGGCCAGCCCCCGGCCTTCGAAGACGGCCGGGAGGGCCATGCCGTGGGCGCTGGCCTGGGCCAGCACCTCCGTGCCGGGCGGCACCGCCCGGTCGACCCAGGTGAGCGAGGACAGCCGCACCCGGCCCGCCAGGAGGTCGCCCTCCCCCCCGACCTCCACGGTGGAGGTGGCCACGTCTATGGACAGCGCGTACCGGCGCCGGCCGTCGGCGCCCGTGCCGAGACCCCTGCGCTGGCCGACTGTGACCAGCTCGACCGCCGGCACGGTGCCGACCACCTCGGCGGTGCCGGCCTGGACCAGCCTTCCCGGGTGCAGGGCCAGGCGCCCGGCCAGGAACCCGGCCCGCCCGCCGCCCGCGTCGGAGGCCGGCCCGGCCAGGAGCCCGCCCCGCCGGCCGCCTCCGCCTCCGGGCGGCCGGCCGGACGTGATGAAGCACACGTCCTGGCTATCCGGCTTGGCCGCCGTGCAGAGCCCGATCGCCGCCGCCCGCTCCCGGACGGCAGCCTTGGTCAGCTCGCCCACGGGGAAGCGGGACCTGGCCAGCTGGGCCTGGCCCAGCATGGAGAGGACGTAGGACTGGTCCTTGGCCCCGTCCCGCCCCCGGAGCAGGCGCCAGCGCCCGGCATCCGACCGCTCGACCCGGGCGTGGTGACCTGTGGCCACGGCGTCGAAGCCCAGCCTCGTGGCCCGGTCGAGGAAGCGGTGGAACTTGATGTGCCGGTTGCACTCCACGCACGGGTTGGGGGTGAGGCCCCGGGCGTGGGCGGTCACGTACGGCTCCACCACCTGGGCCGCGAAGTCCTGGCTGAAGTTGAACACGTGGTGGACGATCCCGAGCTGCTGGGCAACCCGGCGGGCATCCTCCACGTCGGCCACCGAGCAGCACCCCGAGTCGCTGGGACCGCCCCAGAGCTTCATGGTGGCGCCCACCACGTCGTGGCCGGCCCCGGCCAGCAGGGCCGCCGCCACCGACGAGTCCACCCCCCCGGACATGGCGACCAGCACCCGCACGGCCAGGGTCAGTCCCTCAGCCGGGCCACGGCCTTGGGCACCACGGCCAGGGCGTGCTCCACGTCACCGGCCGTCGTCGGATACCCCAGGGACAGCCGGACGCTGGCGCTGGCCTCGGCTGCGGGCAGGCCCATGGCTACCAGCACGTGGCTGGGCTCGATGGCCCCGCTGGCGCAGGCCGACCCGGCTGAGGCGCACACACCGGCGTCGTCGAGCATCACGAGGAGCGCCTCGCTCTCCACGCCCGGGAAGCGGAGGTGACAGTTGCCGGCGATCTTGGCCGCCCGGCTCCCGGTCTCGACCGCACCCGACACGGCCCCCAGGAGCCCGTCGGCCAGCCGGTCCCGCAGCGCCGCCACCCGGGCCACTGTGGCTTCACGCGTCGCCACCGTCGCCCGGGCGGCGGCGGCCATGGCGACGATGCCGGCCACGTTGTGTGTGCCGCTGCGCCGGTCCCGCTCCTGGCCGCCCCCGTGCAGGATCGGGCGGAGCTCCACCCGGTCCCGGACGACGAGGGCGCCAACCCCCTTCGGGCCCCCGAACTTGTGGGCGCTGACAGCCACCAGGTCTGCACCGGCCGCCAGGCCGGCCACGTCCAGCCACGGGAAGGCCTGGACCGCGTCGGTATGGACCAGGGCCGCCGGCGCCCGCTCCCGCACCAGGGCGACCACCTCCGCCAGGTCCGTGACCGTGCCCACCTCGTTGTTGACGAGCATCACCGAGACGAGGGAAGTGCCAGGCCCGATGGCGCCGGCCAGGGCGTCGAGGTCCACCGTGGCGTCCGCGGTCACGGGGACGACCCGGCCACCGGCGGCGGCGACCGCGTGGAGGACGCCGTGGTGCTCGGCCGCCGGGCACACGGCCTCCCCGCCCCGCGCCGCCAGCACGCCGCCGATGGCCAGGTTGTCGGCCTCGGTGCCGCCGGCCGTGAACACCACCTGGCCGGGCTGGGCACCGAGAGCGGCGGCCACCTCGTCCCTGGCCTCGTCGAGGGCGAGACGGGCCGAGCGCGACACCGAGTGGCTGCCCGACGGGTTGCCGAACCGCTCGGTCAGGAACGGCAGCATGGCAGCCACGGCCTCGGCCCGCATGGGCGTGGTGGCAGCGTGGTCCAGGTAGGCGGCCGGCTGCCCGTGGTGGGATGTGGACACCGTGGCCAGCCTACGGCGGGCGGGCCGGCGGCCGGCGGCTCCCCGCCGCCCCTAGGAGAGGTTGGCCGAAGAGATCGTGGCAACGCCGGGCAAGTTGCCGTCCGCCAGGATCCTGGCCGCGTCGGCCGTCCGCCCTCCCAGCTCGACCCGGAAGAACTCGGTGGTGACCCGCTCCACCGCGGCCAGGTCGGGCCCGTTCGCGGCGAAGGGGGTGACGTGGTCCCCGCCCGGGAGCTGCAGGTAGTACTTGGGGCCGGGGTCCGCCCCGTAGAGCTGGGCCGCGACGCTCGGCGGGTTGACGGTGTCGGCCGTGCCCTCGACGACCAGGAGGGGGGCCGGGTCCCCCGACGCGTAGTACGACCCGCCGGGGATGTCGAGCTCCTGGCCGGCCATGACGACTGCCGCCTGGACGCGGGCGTCGCGGCAGCAGCTGTCGTACGTGACGGCAGCCGCGGTCTCCCCCCCGTCGGAGTGGCCCGCCACGCCGACGGCCCCCGGGTCGATGAGGCCGGCCAGCGGCCCCTTCCCGCCCTGGCCGATCGAAAGGAGCTTCGAGATGACGAAGCTGACGTCGGCCGGCTGGTTGACGACGTCCGACTCGTCGAGGCGGGGGGACTGGCTGCTCGTCAGCGGGAAGATCGGCGCGGCCACCACGAAGCCGGACCGGGCCCAGTAGTCGAGCAGGGCCCCGTACTCGGCCGGCGAGTACTTGTAGCCGTGCGCGAAGACGATGAGGGGATGGTGGCCGGGGACCGGGCTGGCGTACGGGTTGTCGGCGGTCGTAGAGCCACCCCTGGCCGGGTAGAGCACGATCGTGGGGAGCCGGCGGGGCTGGGCCTCCAGCTCCCCCCCGGGGCCGGGCACCTCTGCCGTCCGGCTGGTGTCGACGAACGTGTAGGTGACGTCACCGACCGTCTTCGACCCTGCCAGCGAAGGCCGCGCCGGATTGTAGGTAGTGGTGGTCCGTGGCACCGTCGTGGTGGGGCGCGCAGTCGTGGTGGGGCCGGTGGTCGTGGTCCGTGCCCCGGTCGTGGTGGGGCGGCCCGTCGTGGTCGGAGCGGTGGTGCGGGTGGTCGATGCACCGGCGCCAGGGTGCCTGCCAGCCGTCGGGGTGCCGCCGCCCGAGTCGAGGGCGCCCCAGGCGGCGAGGCCCGCCACCACGACGAGGATCAGCACGACCACGCTCCAGCCCTGGGCCGGAGTCCACGGCCGCCGGCCTCCGGACGGCCGGCCCCCGGGACGGCCGCCGGGCGGGCGGGCGCCGGGCGGGCGGGCGCCTGGCGGGCGGGCGGGAGGGCGGCGGGTATGGGCCCCCTGTCGACTCATCGGCCGGGCTGGGCCACCATGACGACGAAGGCGGCGGCGGCGAGGAGGTCGACGGCGGCCGCCGACCACGACGCCCGCCGGGCCGCCCGGCCCAGCTCGGCCCGGGCCGGGGCGGCGCCCGGGGCGAGCATGGCCTGGATGCCGGCCTCGGCCGGCCACAGCACGGCGGTCGCCAGCCCGGCCGTCGCCACCCACAGCCCCGAGCCGACCCACAGCCACACCTGGTGGAGGTCTCCGCCGCCGCCGAGGCCCGCCAGGACCAGCCCGAGGACGGGGACTGCGAAGATCAGACGGGAAGCCCAGTTCGTGCCCGGGCGGAAGTAGCGCCGGGCCGGCCCGGGCGAGCCGGGGCCGCCGGGGGCGCCGGCCCGCGGCCGCGCCAGATGGGCGTAGCCGCCGGTGACGAGGATGCTTCCGAACCCCACGACCGCACACAGTACGTGGGCGGCCAGCACGACCTGGTAGATGGTCCCGCTGGATCCCACGCCGGCATTGTCCCAGCCCGGGCCGGGCCCCTCCGGCGCGCCTCCCCGACTCGCTCGGCGCATCTGCCCGCATGCCCCTTCCGCGCGTGCGCGGCTCCCCCCTCCGGCGAGCTGGCCGCTCGTGCCACCGGCACGGGGACCGGCGGCGCTACCGTGGAGGGCAGTGAGCTCACATGTCCCCAGCCCCCCAAGAGAAGCAGCGTGAAGAGCCAACTGCGCCTTGACCCACTGACAGGGAGGTGGGTGGTAGTCAGCGTCGAGCGCTTCGACCGGCCCGCCGCCTTCACCCCCCGGACCCTGGCCGTGCAGGCCGACCGGGGCGGGCCCTGCCCCTTCTGCCCCGGCAGCGAGGAGGCCACCCCTCCGGCCCTCGAGACCTACGGGGCCTCGGGAGCCTGGGCCGTCCGGGTCGTGCCCAACCTCTACCCGGCCTTCTCGGGGGAGGAGCCCATGATCGTGACCACCAAGGGCCCCGTCTTCTCCCAGGCGCCGGCCAGCGGGATCCACGAGGTGCTGGTCCTGTCGCCCGAGCACAGCGCCGGGTGGGCCGACCTGAGCGCGGACCAGACGGGGCTCGTCATGGCCGCCATCCGGGACCGGATCGACGCCCACGAGCACACCCCCGCCCTTCGCTACAGCCAGGCGATCGTCAACGCAGGGCGGGAGGCGGGAGCCTCGATCGAGCATCCCCACGGCCAGCTCCTCGGGATGTCGTTCGTGCCCCGTGAGTTGGTCGACGAGCTGGCCGGCTTCGCCCGCTTCACCGGCAACTGCCTGCTCTGCACCACGATCGAGGCCGAGCTCGACGTGGGCCATCGCGTGGTCGAGGTCACCGACGACGCCGTCGCGTTCTGCCCGTTCTGGAGCGGGGTGCCCTTCGAGATGATGGTGGCCCCCCGCAGCCATGCCGCCCACCTCCACCACCGGCCCATGGAGGAGCTGGAGGCCGTGGGCCGGGCCGTCCAGTCCGCTCTCGGCCTCCTGCGGGACCAGCTGGGCGACATCGCCTACAACCTGGTCTTCCATTCCGCCCCGTACCGGGCGTCGGGGACCTACCACTGGCACGTCCACATCTGGCCCAAGCTGACCACCCTGGCCGGGTTCGAGCTGGGCACGGGCGTGTTCATCAACATCGTCGCTCCCGAGCAGGCCGCCCAGGAGTTCCGGGCCCGGGTCCGGGCCGCCTGACACCGGCGCCGCCCGAAGACCGGCGCCGCAGGGCCCCTACCCGGGGACGAGCCAGAGCACGGCCAGCGGCGGGAGGGTCACCTCGGCCGAGAACGGCAGGCCGTGCCAGCCCACCTCGGCGGCCCACGCCGTGCCGCCGTTGCCGAGCCCGCTCCCGCCGTAGGCCAGGGCGTCGCTGTTGAAGAGCTCCCTCCACGGGCCGGCGAAGGGGAGGCCGACCCGGTAGCCGTGGCGGGGCACGGGGGACAGGTTGGCCACGCAGGCAAGGGCCGCCGGGCCGCCGGCCGGTGCCGGACCGGGCGCCCCGCCAGGCCCCGTCCCGCCGCCGGGCCCCGTCCCGCCACCGGGGCCGGCCGCCTCCGGGTAGCGCAGGAACGACGCGACGTTGTCCTCCACGTCGCTGGCGTCGATCCAGCGGAACCCGGCGCCCGAGGAGTCCAGCTCGAAGAGGGCGGGGAGGTCCCGGTAGAGGTGGTTGAGGTCACGGACCAGCGCCTGGACCCCCAGGTGGGCGGGATCGTCCAGCAGGTGCCAGTCGAGGCTCCGGTCGGCCGACCACTCCCTGTCCTCCGCCAGCTCGCCGCCCATGAAGAGGAGCTGCTTGCCGGGGTGGGCCCACATCCAGGCCAGCAGGCACCGCAGGTTGGCCATCTGCTGCCAGCGGTCGCCCGGCATCTTCGAGAGGAGCGACCCCTTGCCGTGGACGACCTCGTCGTGGGATAGGGGCAGGACGAAGTTCTCGGTGAACGCGTACAGGAGGCCGAACGTCAGGTCGTCGTGGTGGAATCGCCGGTAGACAGGGTTCTTCGAGAAGTACTCGAGCGTGTCGTGCATCCACCCCATGTTCCACTTGAAGCCGAAGCCGAGGCCCCCGAGGTGGGTGGGCCGCGACACCGCCGGCCACGCCGTGGACTCCTCGGCCACGGTCATGACGCCGGCGTGCTCGGCGTAGACGGTCTCGTTCAGCTCCGAGAGGAACGACACGGCCTCGAGGTTCTCCCGGCCCCCGTAGGCGTTGGGGACCCACTCCCCCTCGCGGCGGGAGTAGTCGAGGTACAGCATGGAGGCGACAGCGTCGACGCGCAGCCCGTCGACGTGGAACTCCTCGATCCAGTACAGGGCGTTGGAGACGAGGAAGTTGCGGACCTCGTTGCGGCCGAAGTTGAACACGAGCGTGCCCCAGTCCGGGTGGGTCCCCTGGCGCGGGTCGGCGTGCTCGTAGAGGGCGGTGCCGTCGAAGCGGGCGAGAGCCCAGTCGTCCCTCGGGAAGTGGGCCGGCACCCAGTCCACGATCACGCCGATGCCCCGCTGGTGCAGCGCGTCCACCAGGGCCCTGAGCCCGTCGGGGTCGCCGTAACGGCCGGTGGGGGCGAAGTACGACGAGACCTGGTAGCCCCACGAGCCCCCGAAGGGGTGCTCGGCCACGGGCATCAGCTCGACGTGGGTGAAGCCGAGGTCGGCCACGTAGGCCGGGAGGGTCTCCGCCAGCTCGCGGTAGGTGAGGGGCCGGTCCCCCTCCTCGGGGACGCGGCGCCACGACCCGAGGTGGACCTCGTACGCGGAGAGGGGGCGCCCGTGCCAGCCCCCCAGGGCCCGGTCGGCCAGCCATGCCTCGTCCCCCCAGGCGTGGGCGGTCGCCGACGGCACCACGCTGGCCGTGCCCGGGGGCAGCTCGGCCCGCCTGGCAACCGGGTCGGCCTTGAGCCGCAGGTGGCCGTCGGCCGTCAGGATCTCGTACTTGTAGCACGACCCCGGCTCGACGCCGGGCAGGAACAGCTCCCAGACGCCGGAGCTCCCGAGGACCCTCATGGGGTGGCGCCGCCCGTCCCAGGAGTTGAAGTCGCCCACCACCCGCACCGACCGGGCCGTCGGCGCCCACACCGCGAACGCCGTGCCCCACACCCCCTGGTGGCGGCGGTGGTGGGCGCCCAGGGCCGTCCACAGGCGCCGGTGGCGGCCCTCGCCGAGCAGGTGCAGGTCGACCTCGCCGAGCGTCGGCCAGAACCGGTACGGGTCCTCCCAGGTGGCCACCGCTCCTGATCGAAATCGGGCCTCGACGAGGTATGGGGCCGGATGGCCACTCCCGGGCAGCGTGCCCGAGGGCCGGCCCCGGATGGAACCGGGCCCGCAGCGGCGGGGGCGGGGCCGGCTCCGCCGGCC
>JBOGGR010000469.1:0-10026 GCA_050744025.1 Acidimicrobiales bacterium | reverse complement strand
GGCGCCGGAGCGCATGCAGCCACAGCCGGCCCACCTGGCGACGGAAGGCGCTGATGGCCCGGCTGTTGCCGGGCACGGCGTAGTAGGCGAGGTGTCCTCGCACCACGGCCGCCAGCCACCTCCCCTGCTCGGGAACGGCCAGATGCCGGCGTCGCTTGAGCTGGTCCTTGACCACCTTGAGCTTGGCCGGCAGCCGCTTCGAGATGGTGATGCGCCTGAGCCAGAAGCGCCCGCTCTCTCCATCCTCCTGGAATCACGCTGATGTGTTTTCCAAGCGGAGGAGTCTCCAGAAAACCCAGGCCGCTTCAAGGTTGGGCTCAACTACTCGATCGCCGACGCCGGATGGGCGAAGTTCCGAGCGATCCTCACCTGGCAGGCCACCAAGGCAGGCAAGGTCGTGGTGGCGCTCCCGGCCAGGGACACCGCTCAGCGTTGCAGCACTTGCGGGACGATAGCCAAGCCCCGCATCGAGCGGTCGGAGCGGGTGTACAGGTGTCCAGCATGTGGGCTGGTCATGGACCGGGACCGCAACGCTGCTCGCAACCTGAACCCCGACCGTGCGGGACCGGGCGGCGGGGCGAACCGTCCGGGCAACTCCCCGTGGGCGATGACGGCAACAAGCCCAGGGTCCCTGCGGGGAATCCTGGCAGCCTGAGCCCCAGAATCCCACGACTTCAGTCGTGGGAGCAGTCAAAACGGCGATCAGCCTTGGCGCCGATCTCGACGCCCACTTCTACAAGTTCGACCTCCGCCTCGCTGACGGCAGACTGTGCTGGCGCCACGACTGTCACGCTGGTCACGAGTTGGGGAGCGGCCCCTACCACATGCATCTCGGCCCCGGCGAGGACCACCGGGTCGCGGACGAAGCGCAGACGCTTCGAACCATCTTCGAGCATGTGACCGCCGAGAACCTACGACGGAGCTGGGCTTCCCCGGACGCATAGGGGGGCCCCGTCGCGGCCCTGGCCATGGGATCTCAGTGGGAGGTCGGCACTCCGGCCAGCAGGTCGAGGGCGTGGGGCAGGACGTCGAGGACGGCGTCCAGGCACTCGACGGCTCCCGTGGGGGACCCGGGCGTGTTGAGGACGAGGCAGGCGCCGAGGGTGCCTGCCAGCCCCCGGGAGAGGCGGCCGAGCGGGCTCACCAGGCGCATGGCCTCGGCCAGGCCGGGCGCCTCCCGCTCGATGACCGCCCGCGTCCCCTCCGGGGTCAGGTCGCGCGGGCCGAAGCCGGTCCCGCCCGTGGTGACGACGAGGCCGGCGAACCCGCCGGCCAGGCGGTGGAGCGCCACGGCCACGCTCTCCACCCCGTCGGTCACCACGTCCCGCTCCGCCACCTCGAACCCGGCCCCGGCCAGCCGGTCGGCCAGGGCCGCCCCGGACCGGTCCTGCCTGGTCCCGGCCACCACGCCGTCGGAGACCGTCAGGACCTTGGCCGCCCGCACCGGTGGCGCCACCCGTGGCGGCACCGGCCCCGGCTCCCGCCCGGGCGAAGAGGCGCCCGGCGCAGATGCCGGCCGGCCGGACCACGATTCACGTGAATCGCTCACGCCGCCGTCACCCCGCGCCGCCCCTGGCGCCCGTGCCCTCTCGGCCCCCTCGTTCACCCCCGCCGGCGCCAGGGCCGCACCGGTCCTGGGCGTCCGCCTCGGGGTCCCAGCGCCGCCCGGTGGCCAGGGACACGGCCAGGCGCAGCCGGCGGGTCGCCTCGTCCGGCCGGTCGTGGCCGAACACCGCCGAGCCGGCAACGAACACGTCGGCGCCCGCTTCGGCCGCCGTGACCCCGGTGCGCTCGTCGATCCCCCCGTCCACCTGCACGGCCACCCGCAGCCCCCGCCGGTCCAGCTCGGCCCGGGTCCGGGCCAGCTTGGGCATGACCTCGCCCATGAACTCCTGGCCGCCGAAGCCGGGGACCACGGTCATGAGCAACAGCAGGTCCACCTGGTCGAGGTACGGGGCGAACGCCTCGAACGGGGTGGCCGGGTTGACGGCGAGCCCGACGTCGAGCCCGAGAGCCCGCATCTCCCGCAGCAGGCCGGCCGTGCCCCCGACCTCCACGTGGACGGAGCACCCGTTCGCTCCCGCCTCCCGGAACACCTCCAGGTACTCACCCGGGTTGGTCATCATGAGATGGCAGTCGAAATAGAGCTCGCTCCGCCTCCGCAGCGCGGCCACCACCGGGGGCCCGATGGTCAGGTTGGGCACGAAGTGGCCGTCCATCACGTCGATGTGCAGCCAGTCCGCCTCACCCGTCACCGATGCGACCGCCCCGGCCAGCTCGGCGTAGTCAGCTGCCAGGATCGACGGGGCGATGCGGGGCACCACGGCTCACCCTACCGGCCGCCGGTCAGCAGTCAGCGGCTCGATCGAGCGGCCGTGCGCCCAACGGCCGCTGGCTGTCAGTACGGCGCCTGCAGGTCCACGAACATCGGGAAGTGCCGGACGTCGAGCGTCAGCAGCCTCGCGCTGGCCCGGATGGCCGTGGCGGCGATGGCGAGGTCGGCGCCGTCGAGCGTGTGATGGCTGGGGAGCCAGGTGCGACCCACGGCCCCGGCTTCCTCCGCCACCTCCGTGTCGACGGGGTGCCAGACGAGGGTCGAGAGCAATGCACGGGTCCGGGTCTCCTCGGTCGACCGCATACCGGCGAGGATCTCCAGGCGCGTCATCTCGCTGGCGTGCAGCGGGGCAGCTCCACGCTCGCGCTCCAGGAGCTCCGCAGCGCCCCGATGACCCCGTAGGTAGCCGATCAGCACCGACGTGTCGACCAGCGCGGTCACGAGGCGTGGCGGGACAGGCGGCCCCCAGGGCGTCGCTGCTCCACCCACGCGGCTCCGTCCACGTCACGGTCCTGCCAGGCGCCGAACGCCTCGCGCATCGCGACAAGGTCGTCGTCGAGGGGGCGCGGCGTGCCGTACGCAGCCTCCACAGCATCACGGATGAGGGCCGAGATGGAGCGACCGGTGCGAGCAGCCTCCGCGTCGAGCACTCGTCGTTCCTCGGCTGTGAGCGAGATCTGAGTACGCAGCATGATGTAAGGTTACATCATCCCAGCCGGGGTCACCGGTCAGTAGGCCACGACCCCGCCACGCACCACGAGGCGGACCTCCTCGCCGACGGCGGGCAGTCGGGCGGGAAGGCAGCCTACAGGCCGGCCGGCGGTACGCACGGCCAGGGGCGAATCATCTCCGAGCGCGACGTCCAGGGTCGCGTCGTGGCCGTAATAGGTGACGCCCCGCACCCGTGCGGCGATGCCTGGGGCGGCCGGGTCGGTGCTCCAGGCAATCTGCTCCGGGCGGACCAGGACGGTCACCGGCCCCCTCGCCGAGCCCGCCGCCGCCAGCCGGCCGAGGACGGTATCGACCCAGCATCCATCGGATCTCCCGGGCAAGAGGACTGCCTCCCCCACGAACCTTGCCACCTCGGGGCTGGCAGGCAGCTCGTACAAGGTGACGGGGTCGGCCACCTGGGCCAGGCGGCCGCCGAGCAGCACCGCCACCTGCCGCCCCAGGGACAGGGCCTCGGCCTGGTCATGGGTGACCAGCACGGCGGTGGCGCCGGCCTCGGCCAGGGCGGCTGCCACGGCCTGGCGGGTCTCCTGGCGCAGGCCGGCGTCGAGGGAGGCGAACGGCTCGTCCAAAAGGACGAGCTGCGGCCGGGGGGCCAGGGCCCGGGCCAGGGCAACCCGCTGCTGCTCCCCTCCGGAGAGCTGGCCCGGCGTCCGAGGCCCGTAGTGGGGCCCGAGGCCAACCATCTCCAGGAGACGGGCGACCGGCCGGCGGTCGCGCCTGGCCCGCCGGGGCAGCCCGAAGGACACGTTGGCCTCCACCGTCAGGTGGGGGAACAACGACCCCTCCTGGGCGACGTAGCCGATCCGGCGCCGTTCCGGAGGCGTCCAGGCTCCGGCCCCGGCGACGGGCCGGCCCCCGACCGAGATGGTGCCGGCGTCCGGGCGCTCGAAGCCCGCCACGAGCCGGAGGAGCGTGGTCTTGCCGCTGCCCGACGGCCCGAGGACGGCGGTGAGGGCCCCGCTCGCCACGGTCAGGTCGACGCCGGCGAGGACCGGCCGCGCGCCGAAGGCCTTCGAGAGCCCGGAGACGCGCAGCTCGCTCACGCGCCGGCTCCCCCGCCCCTGAAGGCGCCGAAGCGCCGGGAGAGGACCCAGGTGGCGACCAGCGACAGCCCGACGAGCACGGTGGCGTAGGGTGCGGCCGCCGCGAAGGCCAGGGTCGAGGTGTCGGCCCACACCTCGGTGGCCAGGGTCCTGGTCCCGATCGGGGCGAGCAGCAGCGTGGTGGTGAGCTCGGTCACCACCGACACGAAGACCAGCGCCCCGCCGGCGCCCAGGCCGGGACCGGCCAGCGGCACGACCACCCGGCGCAACGTGGCCGCACGCCCCTGGCCGAGCGAGCGGGCGGCCTCCTCGAGGGAAGGGGGAACCTGGGAGAGGGAGGCCCGGACGGCGACCATGGCCAGAGGCAGGAACAGGATGGCGTAGGCGATCACCAGCAGGGCCGCGCTCTCGTACAGGGGGCGGATCACGCGGACGGCCACGAAGGACAGGGCCAGGGCGATGACTATCCCGGGGAGGGCCTCGGCCAGGTAGGTGCTCCTCTCCACCAGGCTGGCAACCACTCCGCGGTGGCGGCTGGCCAGCCGGGCCACCGGAAAGGCCAGGATGGTGGTGAGGGCCGCGCCCGCGAGGCCCAGGCCCACCGAGGTGCCGGCGGCCCCGAGGAGGGAGGAGAGCGAGGGGCCGGTGGCCGTGGTCGCTTCCGAGCTGGTTTGGGTGAGCCAGAAGGCGAGGGTCGCCAGCGGCACCCCGACGCCGGCCCCGAGCAGGAGGCCGAGCCCGCCGAGCGCCGGCCATCGTGCCCGCCCCAGCCCGTAGGGGGAGGCGAGCCGCCGCGCCCCCGGCCCCACCCTGGCGTAGCGAGCCGGCCCCCGGGCAGCCGACTCGGCCCAGAGCAGCACCAGGCAGCAGACGAGCAGGACCAGGGACAGGAGCGAGGCCCCCGCCGCGCTGAAGCTGGCCTGGTACTCGGCGTAGATCTCGGTGGTGAAGGTCGAGAACCGGAGCAGGGCGAAGGCCCCGAACTCCGCCAGCACGTTGAGGGAGACCAGCAGCATGCCCCCCAGGAGGGCCGGCCGGAGCTGGGGCAGCACCACCCGGGCGAAGGTGCGCCAGGGCCCGTGCCCGAGGGCTCGGGCGGCGTCCTCGAGGGCTGGGTCCATCCCCCGGAGGGCGGCGGCCACCGGGAGGTAGACCAGCGGGTAGTAGGAGAGCCCCACCACCAGCACCGCGCCTCCGAACCCCTCGAATCCGGGGGAGAGCGACAGCCAGGCGTAGCTGGACACGAAGGCCGGGACGGCCAGCGGGACGGCCAGGGCCGGCGCCCACCACCGCCGCCCGGGCAGGTCGGTCCGCTCGACGCACCAGGCGGCCCCTGTCCCCACCACCGCGCAGGCGGCGGTGACGGCGGCGACCAGGGAGACGGTGTGGACGAGCAGCGTCCCGACCAGCGGGCGGGACAGCAGGGCGGTGGCCCGCCCCCACCCGACCGACACACCCTCGGCCACGGTGGCGCCGATGGGCACCAGGACGAGCAACCCCACCAGGCCGGCCGGGACGACCAGCCCGAGGCTCGGGCGGGCGGGGCGTTGGTGGGCGCGGAGCTTCTCGGGAGAAGAGCTCGATTCGGCCAGAGCCAGCGGCCCATCCACGTCGAGCCGGGGGGGAGGGGCCATGGCCGCGGGCTAGAGGAGCCCGGCCTGGGAGAGCAGGCTCGCCGCCACCTTGTCGTCGCCCAGCTGGGCCACGCCCACCGGCGGCGGGCTGAGCTCTCCGAGGGGTCTCAGCGCGGGATTCGGGGCGACGCCTGGGCGCAGCGGGTACTCGAAGTCGACGTGGCTGTGGGCCAGCAGCTTCTGGGCCTTCTGGCTCACGAGGAAGTCGAGGAAGGCGTTGGCCGCCCTCTGGTGACGGCTGGAGGCGAGCACGCCTGCGCCCGAGACGTTGAGAAGGGCGCCCACGTCGTGGTGGCCGAAGTAGTGAAGGGCGCAGTGCATCCCCTTCGCCCGGACCTGGGCCCGGAGGCGGAACCAGTAGTAGTTGTTCACGATCCCGGTGGCCACCGAGCCGCGGTTGACGGCGGCGATCACCCCCTCGTCGTTCTGGAACACCTGGGCGTTGGCCTGGAGCCCCTGGAGCCACTGCAGCGCCCTGGCCCGGCCGTCGAGAGCGGCCACCGCGCTCACGAGGGGCAGGAAGTCGGCGTCGGCCGGGGCGATGGCCACCTCGCCCTTCCACCGAGGCCGGGCCAGGGAAAGGAGCGACGAGGGCAGCGTGGAGGCCGGGACGCGGGACGGGTCGTAGGCGAGCACGTCCTCCCTGGCCACGACCCCGACCCAGTCGCCCTGGGGCGAGTCGTAGCGGGAGGGGATCTGGGCGAGGGTCGAGGCCGGCACCTCGGCCAGCCTGCCCTTGCCCTCGAGGGCCATCAGCGCCGGGGAGTTCTCCGCGAGGAAGACGTCGGCCGGGGACGACTTCCCCTCCTGGAGGATCTGGTTGGCCAGCTCCGGGCTCTCGCCGGAGTGGACCCGGACCTGGATCCCCGTGGCCTGCTCGAAGGCCTTCACCAAGATGTCAGTGACCTGGGGGTGCTGACCGTTGTAGAGGGTGATGGTCTGGACCGAGGTCCTCGGCGAGGTCCTAGGCGCAGTGGCAGACGGGGTCCCCGGCGAGCTCCCGGCGGGCGCCGGCGAGCTCCCGGCGCTCCCGCAGGCGGCCAGCCCGATGGCGACCACGGCCAGCCCCATGGCGACCACGGCCAGCCCGCCCGGGGCCAACCGTCCCGATCGGCCTCTCCGCCCGATCCTCACTCTCGCCACATTAGGCAAGGCTAAGTCAGGATGGAAGGGCAATCAAAGTCGGGTGCCTGATGCTTCGGTCCGGCTGTGGGGCCGGGCAGGGCCTCGGGTCACCCACACGGCGGAGGCGACCCTCGGCCATATCTGGACCTCGCCGCCGGCCACCTCCAGGGTCATGGCCCCGTCGGCGGCCACCGCCCCCACCCGCACGGGCGTGGTCGGAGTCAGCCGGGCCCGGTAGGCGGCGTCGAGGATGTCGTGGGCGTCGTGCTCGGCCAGCTCGCTGATGCGCACGACCCGGGCCGACTCACCTTCGACCAGCTCGCTCAAGCGCCGTGAATGCTCCGGAGGGGCATCCTCACCCGGGATGCGGTTGCCGTGGGGGCAGCAGGCGGGCCGGCCGATCACCTCGTGCAGGCGGTCCAGCACCCGGTCGGACACGACGGGGGCCAGCAACTGGGCCTCCTCGTCGGCGGCCACCCAGTCGAGCTTCAACGACAGCACGGCCCAGGCCTCGATGATGCGGTGTCGGCGGACCACCTCGGCCGCCACCCGGCGGCCCTCCTCGCTCAGCTGCAGGAGCCGTCCCGGCCCCAGCTCGAGCAGGCCGTCGTGATGGAGCCTGCTCACCGCCTCGGTGACCGACGGAGCGGCCACCCCGAGCCACTCCGCCAGGCGGGCCCGGCGGATGGGCACGCCTTCGCCGGCGAGGTAGTACGCCGCCTCCAGGTAGCGCCGGCCTGCGCCGGAGACCGTCTGCTCCCGAGCCGGGGTGCGTCTCACGCCCTCCATGGTCCTACACGTGGCCGCCCTCGGTTGACCTGCGTGCTCGAGCCGTGATCGGCTCTCGCCGTGCTGCAACGAGCTTCCGGTCTGTCTTCGGCGGCACTGCAGGCGATTGCCGACCTCGAGCGGCTGGTCGTGGATGCCGATGGCGGCCGCTTGAAGCTCGAGTGGGGCTCGCTGCAAGCCCGCAGCGGGAACCAGGTAGAGGATCTGCTGTGGTGGGAAGACGACCAGCTGCTCGGCTTCCTTGGTCTGTACGCCTTCGGCTCACCGATCGAGGTCGCCGGAATGGTGGCGCCCGCCGCTCGTCGCCGCGGCATCGTCACGGCCCTTCTGGACGCCGCGCTGCCCTTGTGCCGCCACAGGGGATACCAGCAGGCGCTGCTCGTCGTGCCCCGCACGTCCGTCGCGGGCCGGGCCCTGGCACTGCGCCGCGGAGCAGTGCCGGACCACTCCGAGCATGCCCTGGTCCTGTTGACCGAACCCGCCGGCGGGGCCAGCGACCCCCGGATCGGTCTGCGCAAGGCGGGGCCGGCCGACGCCGTCGTGGTGTCCCAACTGCTGGAGGCTGGCTTCGGCCGTCCCGCGCCCGGCCTGGCCGAGCAGGCCGCCTCGGAGCAGGAGCTGACCCTGCTGGTGGAGATGAACCACTTGCCGGTCGGCACGCTGCGACTCGCCCGCCAAGGCGACGAAGCGGGCGTGTACGGGTTCGTCGTCGACCCGGCCTGGCAGGGCCGCGGCATCGGGGGCGACGTACTGAGGCGGGTCTGCCGCCAGCTCCGCACGGAGGGGGCGCGGCGCATCGGCTTGGAGGTGGCGGTGGACAACGACAGGGCGCTCGGGCTGTACACCTCGATCGGCTTCACCGAGGTCGCCACCGAGGACTACTACGCCCTTCCCGTGGTCTGACACCTATGCAGGAGGTGTGGCGGATGAGGGGAACGTGAGCGCCACCAGGGTGGGCGGGGCGGCGGCAGCCAGCACGGCGTAGAGGGTGTACGAGACGACACGGCCGGCCGGCGGGGCCTCTGCGGCGGGCGGGGCCTGTGCGGCCGGCGGGGCCGGCGGGGCCTGGCCCCCTTGTGCCTTCGGCTGGACATTGGCCGTCATGCCCACGAAGGGGTCGAGCTGGCCGGCGGGGAGAGTGCGCCTGACAGGCGGGAGCCCGGTGTAGGAGCCGAGGTAGGGGGCGTCGCCGAAGGTGAAGACGCCCCCGTCCAGGCCGAGCAGCCAGTACCCCTGCCCGCTCGGGGTCGGGAGGACGGCGCCGA
Source organism: Acidimicrobiales bacterium (assembly GCA_050744025.1). Taxonomy (GTDB): domain Bacteria; phylum Actinomycetota; class Acidimicrobiia; order Acidimicrobiales; family JAJPHD01; genus JBOGGR01. The sequence goes on along the minus strand of JBOGGR010000469.1, from coordinate 1,103 downwards.
TGGGCTCGGCCAGGTTCAAGCCACCGGTCGAGCCGTGGAAGCCGGCGTCGCCGAAGGTGAAGATCCCGCCGTCGGAGGCCACGAGCCAGTAGCCCTTGCCGGTCGGGGTGGCCGCCATGCCGACGATGGGCCTGGAGAGGACGATGTCCCCGGTCGAGCCGTGGAAGCCGGCGTCGCCGAAGGTGAAGATCCCGCCGTCCGCGGCCACGAGCCAGTAGCCCTTGCCGGTCGGCGTGGCCGCCACGCCGGCGATGGGCCGGCTGAGGGCGACTCGGCCGTGGGAGCCGATGGCCCCGTAGAACGGCGCCCCCTCCTCGCTGAACACGCCCCCAGAGGGACTGGCCAGCCAGACCCCGCCACCGGGCCTTGCCGCCAGGACGTAGGGCTGGCCGACCGGGACCGGCTCCTCCAGGCAGGGGGCGTTCTGGTCGGCGGTGGCCTCGTCCACGAGCACGGTGGTGGTGCAGGTGCTGTCGAGCTGCCATGGAGGGATGCAGGTGACGGCCCGGCAGGCGATCCTGCCGGAGCAGGCGATCTCCTGGTGGCACTGGCCGTAGCGGAACGTGACACAGCCGGCCTGGCGCTGGTCGCAGCTCCCGAGGCCGCACCCGCATTCCAGGTTGTCGCAGCCCGGGTCGCAGAACGACCCGCCGTTGGCACAGCCACCCCGGCAGGAGGTGCACTCCCCCATGCAGTCGATGTAGTAGCGGGCACCGGCGCAGTAGGCCGAGCCGTCCGACTTCCACCACCCGCCGGCAAAGGTCCCGGGCGGGCAGGCGTTGGCTCCGTAGAGGGTGCAACAGAACTCGGTGTAGCCGTCGCAGCAGGCCGACCCGCACCCGCACCCCGGGTCCCCGCAGGCGCACACCGCGGCATAGGCGGAGAGCGGCCGCAGCACGTAGCCGACGGGGGCGACGGCCAGCGCCGAGCCGACCACGGCGCTTCGGACCAGGAAGCCCCGGCGGCTGGTCCGGGAGGCGAGCAGCGCCGAGGTTCGCTCGGCCAGCCACTGGCTCACGGGCCCTCCCCGGGAGCTCCTGCCCCGACCGTCCGCGCCGGTCCAGCCACCCGGGCCGGTGCGGCCACCCGGGCCGGTGCGGCCA
>JBOGGR010000468.1:0-8871 GCA_050744025.1 Acidimicrobiales bacterium | reverse complement strand
GGCACCCCCCCGAGCAGCACCGCCCGGCGTGCCCGGCGCCAGACCCCCCGATCGTGGGCCGGGCGGGCGGAGGCCCCGTCGGGCTCGCACAGCCGCGCAACGGGTCCAGGCTGCCGTCGGCCTCATCATCCTGGCCGTGCTGGTGGGCGCCGCGGTCGCCGGCGCGGTGATCGCGATCGTCGCCGTCATCGCCGGCTCGCTCTCCCACGCCGGTGGGTGACGACCCGGCCGCCACCGGCGGCAGGCCCAGAGCTCGTGTGCTGCCATGCTCTTGGCCTCGACTGGAGGCGAGGGGGCCTTGAGGGAGGAGAAGGGGTCGGGGCCCTCGGCCGGTCGCAGGCGCCAGGTCGCGGTCGCCGGGCACCAGGGCGACGAGGACCGGGCCCGGGCCGGCCTCGCAGACGGCGAGCCCGCGGTACGTGCCACCGCCCTGGGTGCGCTGGCACGGATGTCCCGCCTGACCCGGGCCGACCTGGCGGGGGGGCTCGCCGACCTCGAACCGCGGGTACGGCGCCGGGCCGTTGAGCTCGCCGCCCGCTTCCCCGAGCCGGACCTGGTCACGGCTCTGGCTGATCCCGATCCCGGCGTCGTCGAGGCCGCCGCGTGGGCGCTGGGCGAGCGGGGAAGCGGGTCCGGCCTGGCTCCTCTCGCCGGCACCGCCCTGGACCATCCGGACCCCCTGTGCCGGGAGGCAGCAGTGGCCGCCCTCGGGGCGATCGGGGCGCCGGAGAGCCTCGGCGCGATCCTTGCCGCTCTGAACGACCGGCCGGCCGTACGGCGGCGAGCGGTGCTGGCGCTGGCGCCCTTCGAGGGCCCGGAGGTCGAGGCGGCCCTCCGACGGGCGGCCTCGGACCGGGACTGGCAGGTCCGCCAGGCGGCCGAGGACCTCCTCCTGGACGACCCCCGGGCAGGTGGCCCTGGGCCGGCGCCACGGGCCCCGGCGGCCACCCCGGCTGAGAGCCCCGGGGGGAACCCGGGCTGCAGCTCCGGGGGTAACCCGGGCTGAGAGCCCCGGGGGGAACCCGGGCTGAGAGCCCCGGGGGGGACCCGGGCTGAGACCTATCGCTCCGCCCCCATGAACATCGCCTTGAGCGAGTCGAACGACTCGAGGCACCGGCCGGCTCCGAGCACGACGCACTCGAGCGGAGCGTCCACCAGATGGACGGGCAGCGCCGTCTCCTCGGCCAGTCGCCGGTCCAGTCCCTTGAGGAGGCCGCCGCCCCCGACCAGGTGGACACCCTGGACGATGAGGTCCTGGGCCAGCTCCGGAGGGGCCTGGCCCAGGCACCGGACCACGGAGTCGACGATGGCCCCCACCTGCTCCTCGATCGCTCCCCGGACCTCCGGGGGGGACAGGATCACGGTCTTGGGCAGGCCGGACATCAGGTCCCTGCCCCGGACCTCGGCCTTGATGTCGTCGGCCACCGGGTAGCCGGAGCCAATGGCCAGCTTGATCTCCTCGGCCGTCCGTTCCCCGATGGCGATGCCGTACTCCCGGCGGACGTAGGTCTGGATGGCGCTGTCGATGTCGAAGCTCCCGGTCCGGATGGCCTGGAGGGCCACCACGCCTCCGAGGGAGATGACCGCCACCTCGGTGGTGCCTCCCCCGACGTCGACCACCATGTTCCCGAGCGGCTCGTGGATGGGGAGCCCAGCCCCGATCGCCGCGGCCAGGGGCTGCTCGATCAGGTAGGCACCAGCGGCACCCGCTCGCCGGGCCGCCTCCTCCACGGCCCGGCGCTCCACCTCGGTGATCGCCGACGGCACGCAGATGAGCACCCGCGGGCGGTTGAAGCGGGAGACCCCGGCCCGCTGCAACAGCAGGCGGATCATCCGCTGGGTGATGTCGAAGTCGGTGATCGCCCCCTTGCGCAGGGGTCGGACTGCCACGATGTACCCGGGCGTCCGCCCGATCATCTGCCAGGCGTCCTGACCCATCGCCAGCACGTCCTGGGTCCGCGAGTTGAGGGCTATGACGGTCGGCTCGTTGAGGACGATCCCCCGACCCCTGGTGTACACGAGGGTGTTGGCGGTGCCCAGGTCGATAGCCAGGTCCCTAGCCAGCTCGACTCCCCCCCCTCGCCTGCTCGGCCCCGAGCTCTTCCACCGTGTGCGCCCCGGTGCCCCAGCCGGCGCCGCCCGACCAGGTCTCCCGCTTCCAGATCGGCACGGTCGTCTTGACGGTGTCGATGCACCACCGGGCAGCCCGGAAGGCCTCGTCCCGATGCGGTGTCGAGACCACCACCAGCACGGACGCCTCGCCGACGTCGAGGAGCCCAACCCGATGGAGCAGGGCGACCCGACCCACCGCGGGCCAGCGCAGGCGGGCGGCCGCCGCGATGTCGTGCATCCTCGCCCCTGCCTGCTCCGCGTAGGCCTCGTACTCGACGCTGATCACGCCGGGACGGCCATCGGCGTGGTCCCGCACCGTCCCGGCGAAGGCCACCACCCCTCCGCAGCCCGGCCTCACCGCCCACGAGAGCGCCTCGCCCAGTGGCAGCGGCTCGGTGATGACGCCGACCCAGGCGTCGGCGTCGGTGGGCGGACGCACATCCGGCATGCTACTGGGGCCTACAGGGGGCCGTAGCTGGGCCCCCGACGAGGGCCCCCTCCTCCTCTGCCCGACCTCGCTCCGGGAAGGACCGTCAGTATCCTCGACGGGGTGGCTGGTGAAGGCGCTGAGGACGAAGAGGGCGCCCCCGAGGAGCCCCTGAGACCACCCCCCGACCCCGACGACCGGCTCTGGCGCCACCCTTCCGAGGTGGCCGGAGGGCTGAGCGCGTCGGGCTCCGGCGCGCCCGGCGCGCCCGGCGCGCCCGGGCCGGGGGCGACCCAGGTCCGGCGGTGGCCTCGGCGGGGACGGCTGGCCGGGGTCGTGCTCGCGGCTGGCGCTGCGGGGGCCCTGCTCTCGACGGGGCTCCTCATGGCATCGGGTCAGCCCGACCTGCACATCGCCTCTGTGGGCTCGGGTGCCAGCCGGGCCCGCACGAGCACGCCCACCACGGCGTCGGCAGGCGCACCGGCGATCCCCGGGGCGACGACCATCCAGGTCAGCCCTGACCTCCGGGAGATGATCCAGCACCTGCTCCCCGGGGTCGTGGCCATCGACGCCAGCGGTCCTACCGGACACCGCCGGGGCACCGGTCTCGTCTACCGCAGCAACGGCATGATCGTCACCACCACCCTGCTGGTGGATGGAGCAAACACGCTCACGGTCACCTCCAGCGACGGCCGCCAGTGGAGCGCCAACGTCCTCGGGACCGATCCCGGCACGGGCATCGCCGTCATCAGCGTCCCCGCCACCGGTCTCACCGCACTGCCCCTCGGATCCTCGGACGGGCTCCAGGTAGGGCAGATGGCTGTGGCCGTCACCGCCGGCACGCAGGGGGGGACGCCGTTCCACGTCGCCTTCGGTCTCATCGATGCCGTCCACCAGCAGGTCTCCATGAAGGGAGGCAGGGCGCTCCTGAACGCCGTCGAGACGGCCGCTCCTCCCGCCAACCCCGTCGGCGGAGTCGTCCTCGACGACCACGGCCGGGTCATCGGGCTCCTGCAGTCGGTCCTGGCCCAGGGGGGGAGCACCCTCGGCGTCGCCACCCCGGTCTCCACGGTGGAGGAGGCAGCCAGCCAGCTGGCAGCCGGCGAGAGCGTGGTGCACGCCTGGCTGGGGGTCGTCGGCTCCGACCTCTCGGCCGCCCGGGCCCGCCCCTTCGGCCTGGCCGGCGGGGCCACCGTCGACCAGGTGGAGCCAGCCAGCCCGGCGGCCATCGCCGGCGTGGAGCCTGGTGACGTCATCACGGCGGTCAACGGCACGCCGGTCACGTCCATGACCGCCCTCCAGGAGGATCTGGCCTCCCTCACGCCCGGCTCGCCGATCTTCCTCGGCCTCCTCCGCCACGGCGTCCCCGTGATGCTGTCGGTCACCCTGGACGGTCGGCCGGGCTCGTAGGCTCCGGGCCCCAACCCACCTACGATGGGGTGGTGAGCTCTCCCTCCCCTTTCGGGGGCGGCAATCCTCTGGAGCACCTACTCGGTGACCTGCTCAAGCTGATCTCCAATGCCGGGCCCGTCCAGTGGGACCTGGCCCGGCAGCTGGCCCACGCCGTCGCCACCGACGGGGTCCCCGAGCCCAACGTCGACCCCGTGGAGCGGATCAGGCTGGAGGAGCTGGTCCGGGTGGCCGATCTCCACGTCAGTGACGCGACGGGGATGGCCACCTCCACCACGGGCGGCCTCGTCACGGTCCGGCCGGTCGGGCGCTCCGAGTGGGCCTGGCGGACGCTCGACGCCTGGCGGCCGCTCCTCGAGTCCCTGGCCACGGCACTGTCCCGCGGCCCCGCTCCCCGGAGCGGGCACCAGGGGCATCCGTCCACGGACCCGGGCCGGGGCCCCGACCTCGGCCCCGACTTGGGCCCGGGCCTCGACCCCGACTTGGGCCGTCCCGAGCCCGGAGACCTGGCCGGGTTCCTCGGCTCGATCGGCCAGGTCATGGGACCCACCCTCCTCGGCCTCCAGGTGGGATCGGCCCTGGGCCACCTGGCCCGGCGCGCCATGGGCCCCTACGTGCTGCCCGTCCCCCGGCCACCGTCGGACGAGCTCCTCCTCGTCCCGGCCAACATCGCCCAGTTCGCCGAGGACTGGAGCCTGCCGCTCGACGAGGTCCGCCTCTGGGTGTGCCTGAGCGAGCTGACCCACCATGCGGTCCTGGGACGGCCCCATGTCCGCAGCCGGCTGGAGGACCTGATCGGACGGTACGTGAGCGGCTTCCAGCCGGACACGTCGGCGCTGGAGGAGCGCATGACGGGCATCGACCCCACCGACCCGGCCGCGCTGCAGGCGGCCCTCGGGGACCCCACGGCACTGCTGGGCGAGCTCGAGACACCGGAGCAGCGCCAGGTGGTGAGCCAGCTCGAGGCCCTCGTGGTGGCGCTGGAGGGGTACACCGACCGGATCATGGACCTGGTCGGACACCGGCTCATCCCCGCCTATCCCTCCCTCACGGAGGCCCTCCGCCGGCGGAGGGTGGAACGGGACGAGGGCGAGCGGATGGTCGAGCAGCTCTTCGGCCTCGAGCTGAGCCAGGCCCGCTTCGACCGCGGGACGGCGTTCGTGCGGGGCGTGGTGGAGCGGGCCGGGGATGACGGCCTACAGAGGCTGTGGGAGTCGGCGACCACCCTGCCCACCACGGCGGAGGTCGACGCCCCAGGCCTGTGGCTCGCCCGCATCAGCCTGCCCGACGACGGCTGATTCGGAACGGTCGACGGGTCCCCGCGACCGTCACCCCGAAGTCGCCCATCGAGGGCCCGTCGGCCTCCGTGGGCGGTGGTCACCCTCGCTCGCCGACCCTGTGCACCTCACAACTGCGGGGCCCCAGCCGGCCTCATGAGGCTGCTGCGGCTGGTGCGGCTCGTGCGGCTGGTGAGCGATTCACGTGAATCGTCCCCGCCCCGGAGGACCGGCCGCAGGTCGTCGACACTTGTCGGTCCAGGGCCTGGGAGCAGTCGTCGCCGTGCCCGGGCTCGAGCGGCTCTCCTGGAGCGCCGCACCCGATTCGCTCCGGGGCTCAACTCCGGACCCTCGCCCGCCGATGACCGAGAGGTGAGCGACCGCTCGAGCCTGCTGACCGAGACCCCGCCCTCCGGTCTCCATCTCCCGTCGCCGGCGCCCGGCCCGACGGCGCCGGTGCCGACCGGGCCCGGGCCCGACGATGCCACCGAGGCCCCGCGGGTGCCCCTCTGGGCCGACGACTACCACCTGGACCGGGTCTTCGCCACGTGGACGCCGGGGACCACGGTCGACGACCCCGAGACGGCGGCCGAGAACCACGAGCCGCCCACCTCGCCGGGCGCAGCGGCCGCGGGCAGCCCGGTCTGCTGGCAGCGGAGCGACGACGACATCCTGCCGAGCCGCCGGGGAAGACGGTCTCGACGGACCCGGCGCCGCAGTACCTGAGCCTCGGGCCGCGGAGCCCCCCGTGAGCCCCCGCGGCTCTCCGGTAGCCGCCGGCTGCCGGTCACCGGTGGCCGGTAGCCGCCGGCTACGGGTCACCCCCGACCGGGTCCTCACTGCCAGCGAGCGCCCGCCCGATCCAGTCGGCGACGTCGACCTCACCCACAGCCCTGATGCCGGTTACCGCGGTCACCGCCACCACGCCTGCGGCCACGAGAGCAGTGTCCGTGTCGGGCCCCAGCTCGGCGTCCGTGGCCCGCATCTCGACCTGGAGCCGGCCTCCACCGTCTCCGCCGAGGGCGGCACGTACAGTCCCGAAGGGCGCCAGGCGCGCTGGCCTCACGCCGCCGAGCTCTTGGCGGGGGAGGTTGGGCACGTTCAGGTTGAGGACAGTGCCCCGCGGGGCTCGGCGGAGCCACGGCAGGGTCATGGTGGCCAGGTCGCACGCCGTGGCCCAGTGGAAGGGCTCGCCGGCCCTGATGCTCACGGCGAGGCCCGACACCCCGAGGTTGGCGGCCGTCAGGGCGGCGCCGACGGTGCCCGAGTGGAGGATCGCCCGGCCGGTGTTGGCCCCCGGGTTGATCCCCGAGACCACCAGCTCGGGCGGCTCGCCGAAGCCACCCAGGCAGGCGAGCATCACGGCCAGCGCAGGAGTCCCGTCGAGGCCATGGGCGCTCCCGCCGAACCCGGCGAGGCGGACCTCCTCATAGCGCACCTCCTGGTGGCGGTGGAAGGGCCCGAGCGCCGCTCCGGAGCCGCTCCTGTCCATGAGAGGGGCGACCACGAACGTCTCATGGCCGGCCTCCTGGACGGATGCGGCCAGGGCCGCCAGGCCGGGGGAGGCCACCCCGTCGTCGTTCGTGACCAGGACCCGCAGGGGGGCGTCGCTCAGGACCCCTCCTCCGTCTCATCCACCTCCGGTATGCCGAGGTCCCACTCGAGGATCAGGTTCTCCCGCTCGGCGTCCCTGGCCACCCTCTCCCGGTTGCGCCGGAACTGCGGGTCGTGTGGCGGCAGGAGGACCAGGCGGGCGAGCGCCCGCTGGCGGAACTCCTCCAGGAGCCCGCGGTCGCCGAAGATGGACTGGACGTCCCAGTGGGGGGCCACCGGCCCGAGGTACGTGATCCGGACGTGGCCGCGAGGGGGTTGCGGCTGCTCCAGCTCCTCGGACGACACGGACATGCGGGACCTCCTGGCGGGTCGGCCAACGGGTGGGCCAACGGGTCGGCCAACGGGTCGGCCAGATGTGACACTAGGCTGGCGGTGCCGGGGGACCGGCCCGCTGGCGGCGAACGGTGCCCCCATGGAGGTGTGATGGACACAGCATGGATGGCCGAGGGAAAGTGCCGGGAGCTTCCCCCTGGAATCTTCTTCCCCAGCGACGGCGTCGGCGTCGAGGCCGCCCGGCGGGTGTGCGCTGAGTGTCCGGTCCGGGAGCCCTGCCTGGAGTACGCCCTCGTCAACAGGATCGACCACGGTGTCTGGGGAGGGGCGTCCGAGCGGGAGCGGCGGCGGATCGCCCGGCGGCGGCGGATAGCGGCTGCCACCTGAGCTCAGGCCGGCTCGCACCACCCGGCACCCGCCACCCGACGCCCGCTCCCGGCCACCCGCCACCCGACGCCCGCTCCCGCCACCCGGCTCCCGCCAGCCGACGGCCGGCTCCCGCCACCCGACGCCGGCTGTGCCAGCCTTGGCCGATGCTCGAGTGCGTCGTGAACCTGAGCGAGGGCCGGTCCGCCTCCCTGCTGGAGCGCCTGACCGCCGACCTCTCGGGATCCCTGCTGGACGTCCACGCCGACCCCCACCACCACCGGTCGGTCGTCACGCTCGCCGGCCCGGACGTCGAGGAGGCAGCCCGGCTCCTCACCCGGCGGGCCGTCGACCTGCTCGACCTCTCCACCCATGCCGGAGCCCATCCCCGCCTCGGCGTGGTGGACGTGGTGCCCTTCGTCCCCATCACCGGGCCTTCCCTGGCCGGCGCCGTCTCGGCCCGGGACCGCTTCGCCCACTGGGCCGCCGGCGCGATGGGTCTGCCGTGCTTCCTGTACGGGCCGGAGAGGACCCTGCCGGAGGTGCGCCGCCTCGCCTTCCGTTCGCTGCCCCCCGACGTCGGACCCCCGGAGCCCCATCCCACTGCCGGCGCCGTGTCGGTCGGGGCCCGGCCGCCCCTCGTGGCCTACAACCTGTGGCTGGCACGAGACGACGTGGCCGTGGCCCGATCCATCGCCGCCGGCCTGCGGGGGCCGGGCGTGCGGGCACTGGGGCTGGATCTCGGCGGGCGGGCCCAGGTCTCCTGCAACCTGATCGACCCCGTCCGGACGGGCCCCGCGGCTGTCTACGACGCCGTCTCCGCCCGGGCCCCGGTGGCCCGGGCCGAGCTCGTCGGACTCATCCCTGCGGCCGCCCTGCTGCAGGTCCCCCGGTCGCGCTGGGCCGAGCTGGACCTGTCGGAGGACCGCACCATCGAGGCCCGCCTGGGCGCCCGCCGGCGCGCCTGACCCCCGGACCCCCGCCTGGGCGGCCCAGCTGCTACGACGCCGACGCCGACGGCGGGGCGACCAGCGCCCGGGACCGGCGCACCCGGCGGCGCTCCCGCTCGGACAGGCCGCCCCAGATCCCGAACTTCTCCCCGTTCGCGATCGCGAACTCCAGGCAGTCCTGCCGGACCACGCAGCCCCGGCACACCTCCTTGGCCTCCCGGGTCGATACTCCTCTCTGGGGGAAGAACAGCTCGGGGTCCACCCCCATGCAGTTGGCCCGATGCTGCCAGCTCCGGTCCTTGGGCGATACCTGCTGCAGTAGTGGTTCCATCGGGACGCCTCCCCTCGACCGGTGTGTGGCACCGATGTAATTACACCAGTGTCATCTTGGTCCTTTCCGGAGAGCGATGCAAGGGGGAATCTGCATCGGGCCGTCCGCGAC
>JBOGGR010000467.1:0-2059 GCA_050744025.1 Acidimicrobiales bacterium | reverse complement strand
CCCCCGCCCCGTCGCCTCCAGCGCCTTTTCCCTCCACCCCCGGACCACCCCCGCATCACCCCCCGCCCACCAGCAGGGCAGGGCGACGAGCCCCGCCCGAGTGTCCCTGGCGAATAGGAGGACCTGTCCAGGAGAGAGCCGGTAGATCTCCGCCGGCTCCAGCACCCGGCGCCTGGCAACCGACTCCGACTCCGACCACGACCCCCGCCCCCCACGGCCCCAGGTCCGCAGCCGGGACGACACAGAGACCTCCCCGACCAGCTTCGACCAGTCCTCCAGGTCCCTCGGGTCGTCGATCCCGCCACCGACCAAGAGCACGTTGGTGGCCCCCCGGATGGCCGCCGCGCCGGCGGCCCCGTAGCGCCGGCGCAGCTGGGCGGGGGCCTGCACCATGTAGATGACCTGGATGCCACGCCCGCCACCGTCGGCGAGGTAGGAGGGGAGGTTCGGGAGCGGGCAGATGGTGGCCATCTCGTCGAGCACGAGGCGCAGCCCGGCGAGAGCCGCCCCGAGGTAGACGCTGCGGCCGCCGCCCGGGCCGCTCGGATCACCTCGTCCACGAGGGCCGCCACGAGCGGGGCGACCGAGCGGGTCTCGGCCTCAGGCGCCACCAGGTGGAAGTCCCCGCCCGCAGCCACCCACGCCGCCGGGTCGAACGCCTCCCCCTCCGGGCAGCACGACGCCGCCACGGCCGGCACGGCGAGGGCCGAGAGCGCCATGGAGGCCGTCCGCACCACCGACGACGTGGTCTCGGGCGCCCCTGTGGTGTGCACGTCCCACATGTCCGCCGACCCCGGCGCTGCCTCCTCTCTTCTAAGAATGGCCCTCGGTCCCCCCCCGCCCGCCGCGGCCACCCACGTCCTGACGCTCATGACGTCCTGGTCTGCGAGTGCCGCCGCGTGCAGCGCGCAGGCGAGCATCTCTGTCGCAGAGCTCGTCCAGAAGCTCGCCGCTCGCATGTCCCCGGTGCGCACCCCCGCCACCAGCGCGCACCGGTGCGCCCGGACGGGCGACGGTGCTCCCCGGCTGCTGGGAGGAAGACCGTTCTCCTGTCGTCGGCGAACGTGTCGTCTGCCACCTTGATGGGACCACCTTGAGGTAGTTCTTGCCACGAGGATGGGACCACCTGGTTGCCAGTCTTGGGACCACCCCGGGCATCCCCCACCGCCGGTCGGCCAACGAGTCGGCTTTGCCCCCGATGTCCACCGTGGACGGAAGGGAGCAGGTCATGGGATACCGGGAGGTTTCGGTGGTTGAGATCCGAGAAGTGCTACGACGGTGGGTGCAGGGCGAGGGGTTCCGGTAGATCGACCGCAACACGGGGGTGGACCGCAAGACCGTGCGCCGCTACGCGGAGGCGGCCGCGGGGGCGGGGGTGGTCGCCAACGGTGACGAGTCGCAGCTCGACGACGGGTTGATCGGGGTCGTGTGCCTCGCGGTCCGCCCTGAGCGGCCCCGTGGCCATGGGGCGGCCTGGGAGGCGCTCGAGCCACACGTCGAGCTGGTGCGGGGCTGGGTGAAGGACGACCTGACGCTGGTGAAGATCCACATCCTGTTGGTTCGTCGCGGCGTGGACGTGCCGTATCGAACCCTGCAGCGCTTCGCGGTGGCCAGGGCCGGCTACGGCCGCCGCCAGTCCACCGTGCGCGTCGCCGATGGCGAGCCGGGGATGGAAGTTCAGGTGGACTTCGGCAAGATGGGCCTCGTCTCCGACCCGGCCACGGGCCGGCGCCGGGTGACCCACGCGCTGATCTTCACCGCCTGCTACTCCCGCCACAACTTCGTGTTCTTGTCCCACCATCAAACGACCGAGGCGGTGATCGAGGGCTTCGAGGCCGCCTGGGCGTTCTATGGCGGGGTGTTCAAGGTCGTCATCCCCGACAACATGTCGCCGATCGTCTCAAGCGACGCCGGCATCTGCCCATTCCCGAACAGGGGAGGTGGCTGGCGGCCGTGGTGCGAGGACACCTCGCCTACTACGCCGTGCCCGGCAACAGCCGGGCCATCAGCGCCTTCCGTCGCCAGGTGGGCCGGCTGTGGCTGCATGCGCTCCGGCGCC
>JBOGGR010000466.1:0-5464 GCA_050744025.1 Acidimicrobiales bacterium | reverse complement strand
CGCCGGCCGGGCCGCCGCCGGCCGAGGCAACGCTCCTGGGCCGGCGGCCCGCCGACACCGAGAGCGCCTGGCCCGGCTATCGCCCGCCGGCGCCCCTCTCCTCGGCCTCGATGGCGGAGATCTCCTCCAGCCTGGCCACGTGGCGCCCTCCCTCGAAGGTCGTCGCCAGGAAGACGTCGACGATCTCGAGGGCGTAGGCCTCGGCCACCACCCTGGCCCCGAGCGAGCACACGTTGGCGTCGTTGTGGGCCCTGGCCAGCCTGGCCGTGTAGTCGTCAGGGCAGAGGGCGGCTCGCACGCCGTGGACCTTGTTGGCGGCGATCTGCTCGCCCTGGCCGCTGCCACCGATCACGATCCCGACGTCGGCCCGGCCGCCCACCACTGCCCGGCCCACAGCCGCGCAGTACGGCGGGTAGTCGACCGTCTCCGGCGAGTGGGTGCCGAGGTCGTCCACCTCGTGGCCGCCCCCGCGCAGATGGTCGGAGACCGCGGCCTTGAGGGCGAAGCCGGCATGGTCGGAGCCGATGGCCACTCGCATGGCCACTGTCTAGCCTGCACCCATGGACGACAGGGAGATCCTCGACCACATCAAGGGCCTGGTCGACGACGAGCACCATCTGCTCGAGCGATCGGGCGCGGCCGGGCTGAGCGCCGAGGAGGAGGCCAGGCTCAGGTCCCTGGAGGAGGGCCTGGACCAATGCTGGGACCTGCTCCGCCAGCGCCGGGCGAGGCGTCGGGCCGGCCTCGACCCCGACGAGGCCCACGCCCGCGACGTCGACACCGTCGAGCACTACCGCCAGTAGCTGCGCCGCGGCGGATGCGAGGACGGCCGGGTCAGAGGTAGGTGCCGGGCCGGTCGTCCTGCTCCTCGGGGTGGCCCGTCGGCAGCCCCCGCCGGCGCATCTCCTCGAGCTGGGACCGGGCCGCCATCTGCTGGGCGAAGAGCGTGGCCTGGATGCCGTGGAACAGTCCCTCCAGCCAGCCCACGAGCTGTGCCTGGGCGATGCGCAGGGCCGACTCGCTGGGCGTCCCCTCCTCGAAGGGCAGGGCCAGCCGGTCGAGCTCGGCGGCCAGGTCCGGCGACAGCCCTCCTGCCAGCTCCCGGACGGAGGTGTCGTAGATGTCCCGCAGCCGGCTGCGACTGTCGTCGTCGAGGGGCGCCTGGCGGACCTCCTCCAGGAGCTGCTTGATCATGGACCCGATGCGCATCACCTTGGCCGGTGCCTCGACGGTCTCGGTCACCGACGGGGAGTGGTCCTCCCTGTCCCCGGGCCGTCCCCCATGGCCGGTCCCCTCCCCCGGCATCATCACGACGGTCGTGGGGTCCCCCTGGCCTGGGGTGCGGGGGGACGTCGGGCTCGGGCTCATGGTGCAATCCTTCCCCCGATCAGCCGCAGCATGCCAGCAGGGGCACCCACATCTCGGCACCCGTCAGCGAGCCGTGCCGGCTGACCAGCTTCAGCTCCCCCGTGTCGGCCGGGTCCAGGAAGGCGACCGGGGCATGGGCCACGAGGGCCACGTCGCCCAGCCTCCGCTCGAGCTCGGGCCGGAGCGGCCCCCCGAACCAGCCGTCGGCCACCATCTGCTCGCGGGTCCGCACCCAGGCCAGGTGCCCGTAGGCGGCCCCGGCCATCTCGACCACCCGCCCGGTCGCCCCTTCCCGGACGTGCAGCCACCGGAACCTCCCCTCTCCCGACAGCAGGGTGACTTCGGCCATGAGCTCATCGGGCAGGGGGAGGACGGCGTCGCCCACCGCCACCTGGCCGTGGTCGGACGTCACGACCAGGGCCGCCCCGGGCGGCAGCACCGCCTGGAGCTCCCCCACCAGGTTGTCGGCCCAGGTCAGCTCGGCCCGGTAGTGCTCCCCCAGCCCCCACTCATGGGCGACCTTGTCGACCCCGTCGTAGTACGCGTAGACGAAGCGCTGGCCCGCCCGGAGCAGGCGGCTCACCTCGACGACCAGGGTGGACGGCACCCGCCAGCCGTGGAGGCGAGCGCCGGTGAGGTGGGCCAGGGTGAAGCCGGTACGGGTGAACTCGGCCCTGGTCACGACCGGGACGGGCTCGCCGGCGAAGGCGGGGTGGGGCTGGAAGGCCGTCGGAGGCACGGTGGGCCGGGCATCCTCGCCGCCCGCCCGCCACCGCAGCACGTTCATGACCCGGCCGTCGTCCACCCGCAGCCGGTAGCCCACGACGCCGTGGGCCGCCGGCGTCGACCCGGTCGTGATCGAGGTGAGAGCGGTGGCGGTCGTGGTCGGCACGACCGAGCTGATGGGCCCGCCCACCATGGCCGACAGGGTCGGGGCCAGGTCGCGGTGCTCCCCGAGCTGATCCCATCCGAGGCCGTCCAGGACCAGCAGCACGACTTGGTCGGCGTCGGCGACCGGCGCTGGCAGCCACGGCGCCGGGACGGGCCCCTTGCGGCCGGCGATCGCGGGCACCAGCCCCGACAGGCAGGGACCCGCATAGTCCGGGAGGACCGGGACCGGCCCGCCGGAGGGTTGGGGCGCCACCACGCCGCGAACCTTAGAGCCCCGCCAATAGCATGGGGGTGTGAAGGTCTCGACCAGGGGGGACTACGCAAGCCGAGCCCTCCTGTCCCTGGCCCTGCACGACGACGCCGAGCCGACGTCCGTGCACCACCTGGCAGAGCGCACCGGTCTGCCCCAGCCCTATCTCGAGCAGATCCTCCTCGCCCTCAAGGGGGCCGGGCTGGTGCGCTCCAAGCGGGGGGTGGGGGGCGGTTACGTGCTGGCCCGCCCCCCCGGCGAGGTGACCCTGGGCCAGATCGTGAGCGCGGTCGACGGCCCCATCGTCGCCGGCGACTTCGGCGCCCCCCACGAGAACGGCGCCTGCAACCACGAGGGCCAGTGCGTGCTCCTGACGGTGTGGTCCGACGTCGGCGAGCACATGCGCTCCCACCTCGACTCCTTCACCCTGGCCGACATGGTAGCCCGGGCCCGGGGCAACGCCATGCCCGCCGCCCCGCTGGCGTGATGGGCGCCGGCGGCCCGGAGGCGTCACCTCTCCCAGACAGCCCTCCTGTCGCGCCCGAGCCGCCTGCCGCCGTTCCCGACGTCCCGGCCGCCGCCTACCCGACCCGGTGGGAGGCCGACGCCGTCCTCTCCGACGGAGGGACGGTGCTCATCCGGCCCATCCGGCCGACCGACGGCCCGGCGATCGTCTCCCTCCACGGCCGCCTGTCGCCTGAGACCGTCTACCTGCGCTTCTTCGCGGCCCTGCCCAGCCTCTCCCCGACCCTGCTCGAGCGGTTCACCCACGTGGACTACGTCGACCGGCTGGCCCTCGTGGGCCTGCTCCGCGACGAGATCGTGGGCGTGGCCCGCTACGACCGGATCCCGGGCAGCGAGGAGGCGGAGGTCGCATTCGTCGTCGACGACGCCCACCAGGGCCGGGGCCTCGGCACCCTGCTGCTGGAGCACCTGGCCGGGGCGGCGAAGGAGGCCGGGATCCGCCGGTTCGTGGCCGACACCCTCCCCCACAACCGGCGGATGCTCGGCGTGTTCGCCGACGCCGGCTGGCGGGCGCGCCGCTCGTTCGCCGAGGGGGTGGTCCGGGTCGGCTTCGAGATCGAGCCGACCGAGGGCTCGGTGGCCGCCATGCGCGAGCGGGAGCGAAGGGCCGCCGCCGCCTCGGTCGCCCGCCTCCTGCGGCCCCGCTCGGTCGCTGTCATAGGCGCCGGTCGCCGGGCCGGCAGCGTAGGGCAGGTGCTGTTCCGCAACCTGCTGGCCGGCGGCTTCACCGGTCCCGTCTATCCGGTCAACCCCGCGGCCCGCTCGGTGGCCAGCGTTCGGGCCTACGCGAGCGTGGCCGACATCCCCGACGATGTCGACCTGGCCGTGGTGACGGTGCCGGCTCCTCGGGTTCCCGGCGTGGTCGACGCATGCGCGGCCAAGCGAGTCGGCGCCCTCGTGATCGTGTCAGCCGGCTTCGGGGAGACGGGGCCGGCCGGGGCCGAGTCCGAGCGTCAGCTGGTCCGCACCGCCCGGCGCAACGGCATGCGGGTGGTCGGGCCCAACTGCATGGGGGTGGCCAACACGACGCCCGAAGTGAGCATGAACGCCACGCTCTCGCCAGTCCCCCTGGTCCCGGGCCGGGTGAGCCTGATGGCGCAGTCCGGCCCGCTCGGACTCGCCATCCTGGAGGAGGCTCGGCGGCGGGGGCTGGGAGTCGCCAGCTTCGTGTCAGCCGGCAACAAGGCGGACGTGAGCGGCAACGACCTCCTCCACTACTGGGAGGCGGACCCCGAGACCGAGGTGGTGCTGCTGTACCTCGAGTCTTTCGGCAACCCGCGCACCTTCGCCCGGGTGGCCCGCCGGGTGTCCAGGGCCAAGCCGATCGTCGCCGTCAAGGCTGGGCGCGGCCGGGCTGGCCGCATGTCGCCCCCGACCCGGGCCCGGCCGGGGACCGCCGAGGGGGGAGGCGACGGCCCTCCGTGCGGGGGTCACCTGCCCCGTCCCTCTCCCGACGCCGCCGTCGAGGCCATGTTCCAGCGCACCGGCGTCCTCCGGGTCGACACCCTGGAGCAGCTCTTCGACGTGGCCCGGGGTCTGGTCAGCGGGTCCCTGCCGGACGGACGGCGGGTGGCGGTGCTGGGGAACGCGGGTGGTCCGGTGCCGCTCACCGTGGACGCCTGCGAAGGCGTCGGCCTGCTCGTGCAGGAGCTCACGCCGTCCACCCAGGAGGCGCTGCGGCGCCTCCTCGGTGAGGCGGCCCCGGCGGTCGCCAACCCTTTGGTCCTCCCGGCCACGGCCACCCCCGACCACTGGGAGGCGGCGCTGCGGGCCGCCCTGGCCGATCCGGGCATCGACGCCGCCCTGGTCGTCTTCGTGCCTGCCGTGGTGGGGGAGCCGTCCGAGGCCCAGCTGGCGGGCTTCGACGGCAGGCCGGGGGCCATGGCCGTCGAGTCGGCCCGGGCCGTGGCAGCCGCGGTGGCGAGGGCAGCGCGCCCCGAGCCGGGTCGGGCGGCGAAGCCGGTCCTGGCCAACTTCCTGACGCTCCCCGGGGTCCCGGCGGTACTCCGCCCAGACCCCCGGGAGGGCCGAGGTGGCCAGCGGCCCACCGTGCCCGCCTTCGCCTTCCCCGAGACGGCCGCGCTCGTCCTCTCCCGCATGGCCGACTACGCAGAGTGGAGGGCGCGGCCGGCAGGAACTGTGCCCGACCTCGACGGCATCGACCGCGCATCTGCCCGGGCCCTGCTGGCCGAGGCGCTCGCCGGGCCGGCACCGGTCGATCTCACGACTCGCCGCCCCGAGGGCCCCGGCGAGGAGGACGGCGGTGGCGGCGGAGGGCTGTGGCTCGACCCCGAGCGGGCCGGGCGCCTGCTGGCCTGCTACGGCGTGCCCGTCGCCGGCGGCGGGGAGGACGCCAGGGGCGGGGAGGACGCCAGGGGCGGGGAGGACGCCAGGGGCGGGGAGGACGCCAGGGGCGGGGAGGACGGGAGC
>JBOGGR010000465.1:0-3101 GCA_050744025.1 Acidimicrobiales bacterium | reverse complement strand
CCCGAGGCACACCTGCAGTGGATGGCCGGGGAGGCGCTCGGCCGGGCCAGTGCGGGCCAGGCGCTCCTCGGCCCCACCACCGGCCTCCAGGCCACGGCCAACGCCTTCGTCGTGCTCGGCCTCCTGTCCGAGGAGCGGGCCGAGGCAGTGCTGGCCGGGCACCGGCGGGCCCTGCAGGCGAAGGAGATCGAGCTCGGGGGTGTCGAGAGCGGAGAGCTGACCCTTCTCCCGGGGTCGGCCCACGGGTACTGGGACGCCCGGACGAAGGCGCGGGACGGCCTGGAAGGCCTGGCCCACGCTCCGCTCTCGGTGGTGGCCAGCCGGCTTCGCTGGTCGTTCCCCTTCGCCGACCTCTTCGTCGACCGGGTCGTCCTCACCCCCTCGTGCATCTGGTGCGGGCCAGGGCCGTGGGCAAGGAGCACGGCCCTCCCCACCGCGAGCTGGTCGACGTCGTCACCGAGTGGTCGGTGGTGGACGACGCCGGGCGGCCCTACCGCCTCGGCCTCGACGGCGGGCGCCTCACCCACCGCCGCCCGGGCGAGGGCCAGGCTCTGGAGTCGTGGTGGGAGGGTGACCTCGTGGGCGAGCCGGCGTCGCCCCGGGACGCGTCCTGGCTCGAGCTGGCGCCGGCGGGCGCGGGGCGAGCGGAGCGGGTCGTCCTTTCGCCGCCGCCGGTCCCCGTCGGGAGGGCGGAGCCCCCGTGGCCCACGCCCGGCGAGTGCTACCTCGCTCGGCTGGTCCCTCGCAGGCCTGTCGGGCGGATCGGGGTGGGGCTCGGGCCCGAGGAGGCGGCCGAGGTGGTGGCCACTGTCGCCGACGCTCCTCGCGGTCGGCGCCATGTCGCCGGAGAGCCCGTTGCTGCGCCGGCTCCCCGATGCCGGCGAGGGGGACTGGCACGTCGTGGTGGAGCCGCTGGGCTCGCCGGGTCCGTGGCCGTGCCACTCCCTCCCCGGCGGGGGAGGCGCCCGAGGTGCCCGCTGTGCTCGCCCTCGGGGTAGCCCTTCCTCTCGAGCACGCCACGGTGGTGATCGAGAGCCTGCCCGTCGACGACGACGTCGTGCACCTCCAGGTCTACGGCTTCCCCTGGACCTTCGGGGAGTACTGGCCCGTTGCCGTGCCGAGCCTCGACATCCGTGCCGTGGACGACGCCGGCGCGGACCACACGCTCGGACCGGGCGACTCCCGCAGGTATCACCCGACCCACGAGGGGAGCGGCGAATTCGTGCTGTGGCCGCCGGTCGGGGCCGGCGTGCGCAGGGTCCGCGTGGTGGCGACAACGCTGTGGGAAGCGGCCTGGGCCGACATCGAGCTCCCGGGCCGGGAGCGGTGAGTGGGCGCGGCATCCGGGACCCCCGGGTCGATGCGTAGCCCCTGCGGGGCGGCCAGGTCTCGGATGGCAGAACGATGCAGGGGCGACGGCGCGGCGACCGCGGCGACTGCGGCGACTGCGGTCGGTTCAGGCGGAGCGCTGGAACACCGCGTCCTCCAGCCGAGCGAGCCGTTCGGCGACGGTGCCGCCGATGCCTTCAGCCTCGGCACGCAGTCGGTCGAGCGCCCAGATCCGGATCAGCGTGGAGAGCGGCAGGTTCGCCTCCTCAGCGGCCCGCTGCAGCTGTGCTTGCTCCTCGGCGGACAGTCGTACGGACACGACCGTGCCCCGTCCGAGGTTGGGTCGGCTCGCCGTGACGTGGTTGGGCAGTTCCTCGGGGATCTCGTAGTTCTCTGCCGCAGCGCCTTCCTCGGCAAGCAGCTCGTTGATCTTGCTCATGGTTGCGTCTCCTCGTAGAGGTGTTGGTCTCGTTGGTTTGCCACCCAGGCGTTGGCTCCCCACCAGTCACCGTCGGGCGGCTCGGCTGCCCAGCGCTGGCATCGACGAGGATCACCGTGAGCACGGCTCTGGCTGTGACCGAGTAGCCGATCACCCTGACGGCGTGCCCGGACCGGCTGGCGGGATCGGGCGTGAGCCAGACCGCGTGCGCATCGTCGACCGCCTCACTGGCCCAGGTCGGTTCGACGGCGTGTCGCGACTCGATGTATTCGCCTCGCCTGCTCCAGTCGATCCCCTCGCTCACACCTACATAATACTACGCAGCCCTACGTTTGCTGACCCTACGCGGTCCACCCCTCGAACGGCCGGCGGCCGTGCTGTGGCCGGGGGCCGGCGTGCGCAGGGTCTGCGTGGTGGCGACAAGGGCGTGCGACAGCGATGCAGGGGGCCTGACGGGAAACGGCGCAGTTGGGTCGGTCTTTGTGCTAGGCCGAAGTTACGGCGGGTTCAGCACCAGATTTGCCCTCTGACTAGCACGGATAGGCGCTCCAGGGTGACGCCATGTAGTCACTAAAGTACTTGACCAGGCGAGGTCTGAGGTCTATGATTGCCTCGTGACCAGGAAGGGTGGAGCCATGCACCTGGTGACCACCCGTCGTCAGTACAAAGACAAGGTGTACGAGACCACCCTGCTGCGCCGCTCCTACCGGGAGGGTGCCAAGGTGAGGAACGAGACGCTCGCCAACCTCTCGCACCTGCCGCCCGAGACGATCGCCGTGGTGCGGGAGTCCCTGGCCGGCAAGGCCCATGTGGTGGCCGGGGCAGACTGGGAGATCGAGCGCTGCCTTCCCCATGGCCATGTGGCCGCCGCTTGGGCGATGGCCGACAGCCTCGGGCTCGCCAGGCTGCTCGGGCCCCCCTGTGCCAAGCGTGACCTCGCCCTGGCGCTGGTGGTGGCCCGGGCGATTCGGCCTGCCTCCAAGCTGGCCACCACCCGCTGGTGGGCGACGACCACCCTGGCCGCCGCCATGGGGCTTTGCGACGCCACCACCGACGACGTGTACCAGGCGATGGACTGGCTGGTCTCTCGCCAGGCAGAGATCGAGGCAGCCCTCGCCCGCCGGCACCTCCGATCCGGCGGCCGGGTGCTCTATGACCTCTCCAGCTCCTGGATGGAGGGGCACTGCTGCCCGCTTGCCGTTCGCGGCTACTCGCGCGACCACAAGGCGAACAAGGACCAGATCGAGTACGGGCTCACCTGCGACCCAGAGGGCCGTCCGGTGGCAGTCTGGACCGCCCTGGGATCGCTGGAGACTACGCCGCTTGGGGTTCG
>JBOGGR010000464.1:0-13129 GCA_050744025.1 Acidimicrobiales bacterium | reverse complement strand
CCGAGCGCGTGATCGCAGCCGGCACCGCAGTCTCGGCCGAGCTCGACACCGATCCGTGGCGCGACTGATCCTCGACGCCGGCGTGCTGATCGCCGGCGCCCGCGGGAGGGTGGACGTGGGGGCGCTGGCCGACACCGACGACGTGACCATCGCGGCGGTCGCGGTGGCCGAGTACCTCGTCGGCACCCTGCTCGACCCCGACCCCGGACGTGCCGCCGCCACAGCCCGGGCCGCCGGGCGGACGGTGCTCACCACGGACGAGCGCGCCCGCTCCGGCGAGCTTCCCGGGGTCGCGGTCCGCACCATCCACAGCTGACGCCATCACAGGTCCGGTGACCGCCCGGGCGGGAGGCGGCCCCGCCTACAGGTCGTCTCCGGGGAGGCTCTCCGCCAGTTCCGGGGGTCCGGAAACGAGGTCGGGGCCGGTCTGCGACGGACCTGTGGGAGCGGCGGCCGGCTCGGACGCGCTTGGCGCGGCCGGCGCGGGCTCCTCGGCGCCCGCTCCCGCTCCCGCTTCCCCTTCCGCCCCCGCTTCCGGCTCGGGCTCCGCGCCCGGCTCCGGCTCGGCGCCCGGCTCCGCCTCGGGCTCCGCGCCCGGCTCGGGCTCGCCGGCGGCCGTCTCGGGCAGGGGGGCGGGCTGGAGGAGCTCCTCTGCCACCATGACCGGGACGGGCAGGGACTGGCGCAAGGCCAGGGTCAGCGCATCGGAGGGGCGGCACTCCACGGACTGGAGCTCGCCGTCGCGCGACAGCACCAGCTCGGCGAGGTAGGTCCGCCCCGACAGGCCGGTGATCCGCACCACCTCCAGGCGGATCCCGAAGAGGACCATCGCCTCCCGGAAGAGCTCGTGGGTGAGCGGCCGGGGCGTGGCCACGCCCTGCCAGGCCATGGCCAGGGCCACCCCTTCGGGCTGACCGACCGGGAACCAGAGCTGGCGCCACGGGGCGTCGCGCTCTCGAAGGACCACGGTCGGGTGGACGCTGGGCAGCTCGACCACGATGTCGACGAGCTCCACCTGACGCATGCCCTCGTACTGCTCCAGCAGCTCCGCCACCCGCACGACGCTAGTTCAGCCTGGCCGCCACGAAGTTCACGGACAGCGGCTGGGGAGCCACCCTCCAGACGGCTATTGGCCGACCCGGCCGTCGATGCACTCGCGCAAGAGGTCGGCGTGGCCGCAGTGTCGGGCGTACTCCTCCACCATGTGCACGAGGATGTCCCGCAACGGTGCGGTCGTCCCGTCACGCCTCGTGCCCAGCGTTCCGAGATCGCTGGTGCCGGCGACGTACTCCTCCGCGAAGGCCACCTCTTCGCGCCAGGCCCGCCACGCCTCGGTCACGACCGCCTCGTCGGCGATCGCGCCGTCCCAGTCCTCGTCGGGCGACTCTGTCGTGCAGAAGAGCTTTCCCACGTCCTGGGCGGCCATGAAGCGCCGGAACCACCCGCGTTCCACCTCGGCCATGTGCCGCACCAGCCCGAGCAGTGACATCGTCGACGGCGGGACGGATCGCCGCGCCAGCTGCTCGGCGTTCAGGTCCACGCACTTCATCTGCATCGTCAGGCGATACCGGCGCAGGTAGTCGAGCAGGATGCTCCGCTCGTCCGTCCCCGAGGTCCCTGCCTCACGCGGATCGTCGTCCGGGTCGACCCACATGTCGGCGAACGCCGACCCCTGAGCCCGACACCATCGACTCGTCACGGCTCGCTCGCTACACGTGCCGGCGCATGGCGACGTTCAGCACCAGGCCGATGCCTGCGAAGAAGGCGATGGTCGCGGAGCCGCCATAGCTGACGAAGGGCAGCGGGATGCCCGTGATGGGCATGAGGCCCATGGTCATCCCGGCGTTCTGGAACACCGAGAAGGCGACCAGGCCCAGGACCCCGGCGCACAGCAGACGGCCGTACTGGTCCTTCGCCATCTGGGCCGCTCTCAGGATCCGCCACAGCATGAGAGCGAACAGGGCCAGCAGCGAGGCCGCCCCGGCGAACCCGAGCTGCTCCCCCACGGCAGTGAAGATGAAGTCGGTGTACTGCTCGGGCACGTAGCCCAGGTTCGTCTGGGGGGCGTCGAACAGGCCCTTGCCGGTGAGCGACCCCGACCCGATGGCGATCTTGGACTGCCGCAGGTTGTAGCCGGCGGCGCCCGTGGCGCTCGGATGGAGGAAGGTCGTGAGGCGGTTGGTCTGGTAGGACTTGAGCATCCCGAGGCTCACCACCGCCACGATCCCCACGAGGCCGAGGACCGCGAGCGCGACCAGGTAGCGGATCCTCACGCCAGCCACCACCAGCATGGCGATGAAGGTGACCACCATCACGATGCCCGAGCCGAGGTCGGGCTGCTTCACCACGAGCACCGTGGGGACGAGCGCCATGACCACGAGCGCACCGACCCTCCTGGCGGTGAGCCCGGCCTCCTGGTGGCGGTGGCAGTAGGCGGCCACGGCCAGGATCAGGGCCAGCGCGGCGAAGGCGGAGGGCTGGAGCTGCACGGGCCCCAGCTGGTACCAGCGCTGGGACCCGAGGGCGCTGCGGCCCACCACGTACACGCCGAGCAGGGCCAGCAGCAGGGCCCCGTAGGCCACGTAGCCCAGCTCCTCGAAGCGGTGGTAGTCCACCGCGGCCAGTACCAGCATGACCCCCACGCCGAGCAGGGTCCATACCGCCTGGCGGTCGAGGAAGTGGTGGGGGGAGAGGCCCTGCTGGATGAGCTGGGCCCGGGTGGCCGTGTAGACCATGAGCACGCCGAGCGCCGACACGGCCAGCGTGGTGAAGACGAGCAGCACGTCCACGTGGAGGAGGAGCTGCCGCCACGACGACCGGCTGCGACGGCGATCGAGGACGAGCTGGGCCAACGGTCACTCCAGACGATGGGCGGCGTGCGGGGCCAGGCGGCAGGTCCCCGGCGCAGGGCCCGAGGCCAGACCCTACTCCCCGGACGAGCCGGTGACGGCCCGGGGGTCGGTGGCCACCACGGGGTCGTCGAGGGGCAGGACCATGCGGGGGTCGAGACGGCGGTGCTCGTCTGTCACCAGTCGCACGGCTGTGCCGAGCGCGAAGAACTCGATGGCCCGGCTCCCCCATGCGTGGGAGCGCTCGGAGATCGTGACGCCGACGACCCCCTCGGCCCCCTCGGCGGTGGCCTCGGCCTGGAGGCGCTCCATGGCCAGCTCCCTCGCCTCGTAGAACGCCTGGGTGTAGGTGTCGAGCTCGACGTTCTGGGCCTGGTTCCCCATCCACCGGCCGACGCCCTGGCGGGCCACGTGGTACACGCAGCTGCCCATCACCAGGCTGAGCGGCTCGTACCCGGCTCGCTGGAGCAGGTAGAAGTCCTGGCCCGAGAGGTCGCTCGTGAACGGGTGGCGGCGGCTGCGCTGGCGGGCCAGGGCGCCGGCGCCGGCGGCCACCGCAGTCCCGATGGCCACGAACTCCATGAGGTGGTGGCGGGGCTCGAACATGTCGATGGTGAGGCGGACGCCGACCACGCCGTCGCCTCCAACCCTCCTGGCGTCGGTCGTGATGCGGCTCATGGCCGCCTCACGGGCCTGGACCATGGCCTGGGACAAGGTGGTGACCTCGACGTTCTGGCCCATCGTCCCGAACATGTAGCCCACGTGGTAGATGGCGCTCCCCATCACCAGGCCTCGTGGCTCGTAGCCGACCTCCTTCAGGAGGATGGCCTCGTCCACCGAGAGGTCCGAAGAGAACACCCGGCCCTCGTGGCGCTCGCCCGTGCCCTCCCGCAGGCAGGCGAGAGCCTGGTCGGCCGGGCTCGTGCCGGGGCCGGCGCTGCCCGTCACCGGCGGTCCGCCAGCCGCATCATCGCGAGGGGCGGCTCCGGCAGGGGGGCGGCGCTGAAGCGGCGAACGGCCGTGCCCAGCGCCGACAGCTCCAGCAGGTTGGCCCCGCCCTGCAGCTCGTGGATGGAGAAGTCGACGGTGACCCCGATGACGCCGTCCCCGACCTGGCCCGCCTCGTCCTCCAGGCGGCGAACTGCGATCTCCCGGCACTGCTGGGCGGCCTCGGCCACCTGGGGGAGCTCGGTGTTCGACCACGACCCCATCCGCCACTCCATCCCGCACCCGGGGTCGACCTCGATGGCGCAGATGCCCATGACCAGGGCTCCTGGCACGTAGCCGGTCCCGATCAGCTTGCCCAGCTCCTGGCCGGAGAGGTGCGACGTGAACGGGAACGACAGCGGCGCCGCGCCCGGGCGGTGCACCGCCGTGCCCACCGCGGTGAACTCGACCAGCCCGGACACCCCCTCGGGCCGGGAGAACTTGAGCCGGACGCCGGCCACCCCGTGGGCCTGGAGCATCTGGGCCTCCTGGCCCATCCTGGACATGGCCAGGTCGCGGGCGGCCACCATCCCCCGCTCGTGGAGGGTGTGCTCCCAGTTGTAGCCGGTCCGCATGTCCTCGTGGGCGAAGCCGTGCGGGCAGTACCAGACGCTCGAGTACCCCCCTCCGGCGCTGCCGTAGTAGCGGTAGCCCCACTGGGCGCCGATGTGGTACACGGAGCTGCCCATGACGAGGCCGAGGGGCTCGAAGCCGGCCGCCCGGACCGCGGCCAGCTCGGCCACCGAGAGGTCGCTCGTCCAGGCCCCGCCCGCCCGCTCGGCGTCGGCCAGCCGGGCCCGGGCCGACTCGGGCAGGCCCCCCTGCTCGAGGGCCTCGATGCTGGCCGCGGTCCTGGCTTCGGAGCTGGCGTCGTCGAGCATGCCGGCACCCTCACCCTCGGCGTCCGGGGCGGTCTCGACCTCTACCGCAGCTCGAGGCTGCTGCCTCCGCCCCCGCTGGTCACGGTCGTCCGCCATCAGCGGTCCAGGGAGAGGACCATCTGGGGCTGGGCGATGACGTGATCGGCTCGGAGTGGCCGGACAGCCGTGCCCACCGCCAGGAACTCGATCACGTGGCTGCCCCAGAAGTGCGACTTCTCCACCAGCTGGACGCCGACGATCCCCTCGGCCCCGAGCTTCTCGGCCTCCTCCTGCATCCGCTCCATGGCCAGCTCCCGCGCCTCGTACAGGGCCTGGGTGAAGTTCGGCATCTCGGCGTTCTGCCCCATCTGGCCGAGCTTTGTCCCGATCCCCTGGTGGGCCACGTGGTAGACGCAGGTTCCCATGACGAGGCCGAGGGGCATGTACCCGGACTGCACCAGGGTCCAGAAGTCCTGGCCGGAGAGGTCGCTCGTGAAGGGCATCCCGGACGGCGCCCGCCAGCTCGTCCCGTCCGAGGAGGACACGGCCGTCCCGATGGCGATGAACTCGGCCGAGTGCTGGCCCCACTCGTAGAAGTTGATGTCGAGGCGGACGCCGACCACCCCGTCGGAGCCGAGCACGTTCGCCTCCTCCTCCATCCTGGTCATGGCCAGCTCCCGGGCCGTGTACATGGCCTGGCTGATGCTGGTCAGCTCCTGGTTCTTGCTCCAGCTCTTGCGCTGGAGGCCGATGTGGTAGATCGAGCTGCCGAAGACCAGGCCACGGGGGTCGAAGCCGGCCTCCTTCACGAGCAGGAACTCGTTCACGGACAGGTCGGAGGTGAAGAGCGCCCGGCGCCCCTCACCCGTCTCGGACTCCTGGAGCCGGCGGAGGGCGTCGGGCGGCAGGCCGGGGGGCGGTTCGGTGGTCGTCATCAGGGAAGCTGCCTTTCTTCTCAGGTGAGGAGCGACTGGAGGGCGGCCCGGGTGGTGGCGCTGCGCTTGGCCTCCTCGCCGAGCGCCTGGGCCAGGCGCCCCAGCCACTCGTCGAAGCCGAGCTCCTCGGTGCGCAGCACGATGCCCCGGACCGAGCGGCGGGCCTGGCACGCGATCCGGCCCTTCTCCCGCGTCGCCGTCATCACGTTGTCCCCGAGGTCCACCACGACCGCACGCACCCGGTGGTCCTTCCTGCGGAAGCCGCCCTCCCGTTCGAGGGAGACCCGCTCGCCCAGCGCCGAGCTCAATTTCGCCCCCAAGACCTCGAAGAAGGTGTCGTTGTCGGAGGCGTCGGCGCGCAGGGACGCCGTGAGGAGGTCCAGATCGAGGGGCTCGGGAATGAGCTCGCCCATATGCTGGTGATCGTAGCCGGCGTACAATCGGGCGCGTCGACCGCCGAACGGAGTCAGCTGATGAGCATGTTCAAGCGTCTTTCCCTTGTCTTCCAGCAGAAGGCCAACTCGGCCCTGGACAAGGCCGAGAACCCGGCCGAGGCGCTCGACCTCTCGTACCAGAAGATGCTGGAGCAGCTGCAGCAGATCCGCCGGAGCATCGCCGACGTCCTCACGTCCCAGAAGCGCCTGGAGGGCCAGCGGGCCACGCTCCAGGCCCAGTACGACAAGCTCCAGGGCCAGGCCCGCCAGGCCCTCGGCCAGGGCCAGGAGCAGCTGGCCCGCACCGCCCTCGAGCGCGCCCAGGTCGTGAGCGCCCAGGTCGAGGGTCTGGGCCCTCAGATCGAGCAGCTGAGGACCCAGGAGAGCCAGCTCGAGCTGACCGGCCAGAAGCTGGGAGCCAAGGTGGAGGCGTTCCGGGCCCAGCGGGACACCATGAAGGCCCAGTACACGGCGGCCAAGGCGAGCACCCAGGCCATGGAGGGCATCACCGGGCTGTCCGAGTCGATGGGCGACGTGTCGATGATGGTCGAGCGGGCACAGGACAAGGTCGAGTCCCTCCAGGCTCGGGCCGAGGCCGTCGGCCAGCTGGCCGACAGCGGGGTCCTCGACAACCTCGCCATCGGCCGGGCCCCGGGCGACGACATCGACCGCCAGCTCCGGGAGATCGGGTCCGCCGGCGCCGTGGACTCCCAGCTGGAGGCCATGAAGGCCGAGCTGGGCCAGGGATCGGGCCCACCCCCCTCCGGTGAGATCGGTGCCGGGACCATCGTGGTGCGGGTGGCGGGCGACGAGCAGTACCAGCTGCCGGTGGCCGTCCGCCCGGCCCTCGACGGCCTGGACGTGGCCCTGGTCCGGGCCATCCAGGCCAACGACGCCGAGGGGTTCGCCCAGTGCACCGAGCAGCTCGTCAAGCTCATCCACAGCACGGGCCAGAAGCTGCCCCACGACGACCTGCGCTCCTCCGACCTCATCGTCCCCGCGGCCGACATGACCGTGGAGGAGGCCAAGAAGCTCATGTCCGACGACGACAAGGGCGACCCGGCCGAGGCCAGGGCCCCCCACGCCGCCGGGGCGGCCAGCACCGGGCCGGCCAGCACCAGGGCCGCTGACACCACCGGGTCGCCGGCTCCGTCCGGGCAGTAGACGGCAGGGCTGACCGGCTGGATCAGCTCTTCTGCCGCGGTCCGGGGCACGAGCCCCGACCCACTCGTTGCGGCGCCACCACGCCCGAGGAGGTCAAGCCTTCGTCGTCGTGGTGGAGCCGCCGGTCGTGGTCGT
The DNA here is from genome assembly GCA_050744025.1 of Acidimicrobiales bacterium. Taxonomy (GTDB): domain Bacteria; phylum Actinomycetota; class Acidimicrobiia; order Acidimicrobiales; family JAJPHD01; genus JBOGGR01. Next base: position 5,765 of record JBOGGR010000464.1, on the reverse strand, counting down.
GGTGGAACCCCCGGTCGTCGTGGTGGTCGACCCGGTCCCGGGGCCGGTGGTGGTCGTCGTCGCCCGGCTCGGCTTGGTCGTCGTCGTCGCCCTGGGCCTGGTAGTGGTGGTGGCCTTGGGCCTGGTCGTGGTGGTGGCCTTGGGCCTGGTCGTGGTCGTCCTCGGGGGTGACGAGGTGGAGGTGGAGCCCACCGACGGCGTGGGCGCCGGCGCAGGCTGGGGCGGGGGCTGGACCGCCAGGTACAGGACGACGAAGCCGGCGAAGAGCACCGCCAGCACGGCCGTGGACCGGCGCACCGGCAGCCGCCTCCTAGGCACTGGTCGGCCCGGAGGGGGCGAACAGGGCCTGGGGCGGGGCGATTCCCGCCTCCCGGAAAGCCAGGATCACCCTTCGGCGAATCTCCCGGCCGAGGTCCCACTGCTTGGCAGGAAGGGTCCGGGCCATGAGGCGGAGCTGGATGTAGCCGACCTGGATCGCCTCGATGCCGGTCACCGTGGGCGTCTCCAGGAGCAGGGCCTTCCACTCCTCCTCCTTCATCAGGCTCTCCGCCACCCGGTTCAGCAGCTCGGTGGCCAGCTCGATGTCCTGGTCGGGTGGCAGGGGGATGTCCACGACCACCCGCGACCATCCCCGGGAGAGGTTCGTGGCCTGGACGATCTGGCCGTTGGGGATGATCACCAGCTCCCCGTTGACGGTGCGCAGCCTCGTCGTGCGCAGCGTCACCTCCTCGACCGTGCCGCTGATCCCCGTCGTCTGCCCGACCTGGCCGATCCGGATCACGTCCCCGAAGCCGTACTGGCGCTCCGCGAACAGGAAGAACCCCGCCAGCAGGTCCTGCACCACACGCTGGGCCCCGAACCCGAGCGCCAGCCCGATGACGGTGGCCGGCGCGACCAGGCTGGCCAGAGGCAGGTGGAGGCGGAGCAGGATCAGGATGACGGCGAGGAAGTAGATGAGGCCGATGCACCCCCACTCGCAGGCCTGGACCACCACCCGCAGGTGCTTGCTCTCCTCGGAGGGCACCAGCCCCACCTGCATCTGGTTCCTGACCTGCCGCTCGAGCTGGCGGGTGAACGCGGTGGCCACCCAGTGGGCCAGGCGGGCAGCCAGCACGGAGCCGAGGGCGATCAGGACGATCTCGATCGCCGAGGTGCGGAGCCAGTGCGTGAGGTTCTCGGTCTGGAAGGGCATCGAGCAGGTCCGTCCTGTGCCGCCCACGGTGGGAGCTGGCGCGTCCCCCCGTGCCCCCGGGCGGGGCGGGTGCAGCCTACCCAGCCGGTGGGCGGCGGGGTCGAGGGGACGAGCGGGCCGAGGGGGCGCCCGCCCCCTGGCTATCGTCGGGCCATGGATCCCGCCCTGGCCCGCCGGCTCTGGACAGCCATCGAGCCGTACCACGTACTCGTCTACTTCGCCCCCGAGGCCCGGGGGGCGTACCGCCAGATCGGTCTCAAGGGCTACTGGATGGGCTACTTCGCGTCCCGGGCCGCCCCCATGGGGCCGGTGCCGCCCGAGGTGGTGACCGCCACGTTCTTCAACTTCCACCCGGCCATGGTCCGAAGGGCCGTGCCCGACGCCTGGTCCTTCGCCCCTTTGGACCGGATCCTGGCCGCCAGGTCGGAGGTGGCCGATGCCGCGCTGCGCCGCATCCTCGGAGAGGACGTGGCGTCCCCGGCCGTGCGAGAGGCGGCCCAGCTCGGGCGGCAGGCGGCCGAGGCCGCCGACCCGGCCGGCCGGCCGCTGTTCGCCGGCCACGCCTCGCTCCCGTGGCCCGACGATCCCCACCTGGCCCTGTGGCACGCCGCCACCCTGCTGCGCGAGCACCGCGGCGACGGGCACACGGCTTCCCTGCTCACATCCGGCCTCGACGGCTGCCAGGCCCACGTCACCCTTGTCGCCGCCGGGGGCCAGGTCCGTGGGACCATCCAGCCCAACCGGGGCTGGAGCGACGAGGACTGGGGCCGGGCCGAGGACGACCTCCGCCGGCGGGGCTGGCTGGACGCCGGGGGCGCCCTCACCCAGGTCGGGCGGGAGGGCCGGGAGGCCGTCGAGCACCGGACCGACGAGCTGGCCATGGGACCGTGGGAGCGGGCCGGCGCCGGCGCCGCTGAGCGCCTCGTCGAGCTGGTGACGCCGCTCAGCGCCCGGATCGTCGCGAGTGGCGAGGTCCCGGTCCCCAACCCGGCGGGATGGCCCGGCCCGTCGTAGCCAGCTTCCTCGGTGAGGGGCTCCTCGGGGAGCGCCGCCTCATCGCCCCCGGATGCGCGCCGGCCGCCCAGGTGGGCCGCCCCCCACGGACCGGTAGGCGGGTGTCCCCACTGCGGTGACGAGCATGCCGGCCGCGGCAGTCCGCAGGAGGGGGGTCGTGAGGTCGTCGTAGAACGTCAGCCCTGACGCTCCATGGCCGAGCGCGAACGCGGCCATGTGCAACCTTCCCTCGGTGACGCCCGCCTCCAGCTGCGCAGCGCGGTAGCCGCGCTCCCCCAGCTCGTCCACCACGGCATCGATGTCGGCGCAGTGAGCGGCGATGTACCCGGCATCGCCGGCGAGGTCCTGATCGAGGCAGAAGTGCCGTGCTGCGGCCCGAAGGTCCCCGGCGTGGACCAGGGTGGGACCTCCGTCCGCCCAGCGGTAGAGGCCGGACGGCAGGCCGTCGACGGCGTGCACCACCAGATGGTGCTCCCCCAGGCTGCGACCGACGTCCCATGGCAGGGGGCGGGTGGCCACGGCCATGGCGAATGACAGAGATCCCGCCGGCAGGGTCGCGGCGCGGTCGAACCGCCGGGTGGACCCGCGGCGAAGGATCACCTCCTCCAGCGTCCACCCTGGACGGAGGCCCTGGCCGGCGGGGGGCGTGGGGCCCGGAGGCACGGGCGCAGGCCCCTCTGCGCCGTCCGGCTCCTGCAGCCAGGCGCCGCCGGCTGCCTCGGTCGCCCGGTGCGTGTCGGTCACGAGCGGGAGCTCGAGGGGATCCTCGGCGACCAGACCCGCCGCCGCCCTCCCCGGCGCCTCGAACCGGGGCCGTCCCTCACCAAGAGCGACGACGGCCAGGGGCAGCTCGTGCACGCCGTCCGCCCCGACCAGCGCGGCCACGTCGCGGTCCGGGAAGGCGAGCCGGAGGCGAGCTCCGGCCCCGGTGGTCTCGGCCAGGGCCAGCAGTTGGGACAGCATCGTCCCGGCGTCCCACCACAGGTGCCGGTAGCCCCGCTCGGCGTACTTCCAGCCCGTCCGCCACGGGATCCCGGTGACCACCAGGTACGGAGGCCCCTCGCCGGGCGCGTCAGCGACCCGCCGCAGCCGATGTCCGAAGGGGTCGTGGTGCCAGACGCCGTCGGGCACCCCCTCCATGCCGGTGGCCACCACGTAGACCTCCAGCGGGTGGAGGTTGCCGGCCGAGCCGGCGGCGCGGGTGTGGAGCCGGCCGAAGCCCGGAGTGTCCACCCAGCGGACCACGCCGGCCGAGTAGAAGAGGAGGCGGGCCAGCTCGCCCAGGTCGAGCCGCCGGCTGGACGGCCCGGCCGACCCGGACAGCACCTCCTCCGCCGGCACGCCGTGGTCGGGGAGGTCGGTGGGCAGCTCGACCGTCGTGAGGCCGGGCTCGTACTGCTTGACCTCTGGCGGGCGGCGCGAAGGGACCTGCGACACGAACCCGGACAGCAGCCGGCTGTCACGCTCTCCCGGCCCTCGACGACGGCGGCCGGGCGAGTGGCTCGTGAGCTCGTGGTACGTGGCGCTGGCGGACAATGGGCCTCCGGAGCTGTGGGCTGGCCGCTCACGTGCGGCGTGGGCGGCAGGCGCATGGGTGCGGCGCCCCTGACACCCTGCCATGCTGGGACCGTGGCTGCGCCGGACCCGGGACGGGAGCAGCGCCTCGTCTTCGGGGAGGTGGCACCCACCTACGACGAGGCCCGCCCCGGCTACCCGGGCCCGGCCGTGGACGACATCGTCGCCTTCGCCCACGTCGGGGCGGGGGACCGGGTCCTCGAGGTGGGGGCCGGGACCGGGAAGGCGACCGTGGCCCTGGGGGCCCGAGGCCTGTCCGTGGTCGCGCTGGAGCCCTCCCCCGCCATGGCGGCGCTGTGCTCCCGCAACGTCGCTCCCTACGGGGGGGTGACGGTCGTCGTCTCGGGCTTCGAGGAGTGGCCCGGCGAGCAGGCCTCGTTCCGGCTCCTCGTGGCCGCCCAGTCCTGGCACTGGATGCCGGCAGGCACCCGCTATGCCAGGGCACACGAGCTCCTCGTCCCTGGCGGCACGTTGGCCCTCCTCTGGAACCGGCCGGTCTGGCCGGAGACCGAGCTCCGCTCGGCCCTCAGCGCGGTCTACCGGGCACAGGCGCCGGCGCTGTGGGCCCGGGATCCGGGCTTCCCCGGGCTCACGCCCCGGCCGGACGAGGCGTGGCCCGCCCAGATCGCCGCCACTGAGCTGTTCGGAGACGTGGAGGCTCACGCGCACCCGTGGTCCGAGACCTACACCACGGAGCGGTACGTCCGGCTCCTCTCGACCCAGTCGGACCACCGGATGCTGCCCGCGACCGAGCTCGACGCCCTGCTGGGATCCGTGGCCGACGTGCTCGACGCGGCCGGAGGGGGGATCAGCGTCGACTACATGGCCAGGCTGTACCTGGCTCGCTCCCGGCCCCCCGCCCGGGCCGTCCCGCCGTGATCGCCCGGCCGGCTGGGCACGGCGGTCCTGCCGGCGCACGGCAACCCTCGGGCACGCCCAGCCTGCCCGGCTCGGCCTCTCAGGCCAGCTCCACCTCGACCTCCACGGCCACCAGCACCTCATGGCTCCCCGGCTCCATGGCCGGGCCGGCGCTCTGCGCGAAGCCCGCGGAGGCCCTGGCCACGCGTTGACGGGCAACCCCGACGTCGGGGTGCTCGACGATCGAGCGCACCTGGCCCAGCTGGAGCTCCGCCCCCAGTGCCAGGTCCCGGGCCCGGGCCAGGGCGAAAGCCAGGGCCGCCCTGCTGGCCTCGGCCCGAGCCGGGGCCGGGTCGGCCACCACCCAGGCAAGTCCGTGGACCCGCAGGGAGCCCTCCAGGGCCCGGCTCAGCCGGTCCAGGAGCGCTCCGGCCGTGTTCAAGTCGGCGCAGCGGGCCAGGATCGAGACCTGGGCCTCGTGGCCGACCGGCTCGGAGGAGCCCCGTCCGAACGACGGGTGCACCGACACCCCGGTGGTCCGGCGGTCCGCGGGTGCGAGGCCGGCCTCCTCCAGCAGGGCGAGCAAACGCTGGGAGGCCTCGGCCGCCTCCCGGAACGCCTCGCCGGGGGAGGCGGACTCATGGGCCACCCCGAGGTACAGCTCCACCTGGTCGGGGACCACCAGCACCCGGCCCACGCCGGTGACGACCACGCTGCGCTCGGCCACGCTCGCCACCGTAGCCATCGCCAGGGCTCAGCTGCCTCCTGGAGCGGTGGGCCGGCCCGCCGGACGAGGGAGAGGAGCTGTCCGGCGAGCTGACCGCCGTCCTGAGCCGGGCCCGAGCAGGCGCAGGAATGCTCACCGCCAAGCCGATCGCCGCTCCCGCCTGTGCAGGTGGCATCGTTGGGTTCGTGACATCTCTGACGGCTAAAGCCGCCAGCTTCTTCTCACGCAGCTTCATCGGCTGCGAGAAGGGCCAGTCCGGCCCGCAGGATGTTGTCGCCGCGTTCTCGTCGGCGTGGGCAACGTGACCACACGCTCGACATCGGAACACGGCCTGGCTGACGCGGTTGTCCTTGGCGCTGTGCCCGCAGGCAGCACAGCGATCAGAGCTGTGCCGGGGGT
>JBOGGR010000463.1:0-7047 GCA_050744025.1 Acidimicrobiales bacterium | reverse complement strand
CGCATCGACGAGCTGTGCCTGTCCCTGTCCCCCCAGCTGGCCGGCCCGGCGAGCTCCCGGCTGCTGGCCAACCCTCCAGAGGCCGGAGCCTGGCCGGTGCCCCTCGCTCTCGTCCACGTCCTCACCGATGGCTCCACGCTGTTCCTGCGCTATGCCCGAGCCTCCACCTCCCCCCCCGGGGGTTCGGGCCGTCCCCCCTGGCCCGCCGAGCCCGGATGAGGGGGCCGGCCCGGTGGGGGCCGGCGGTTCAGGAGTCGCGGTGGCTTTGGACCCAGTCCCGCAGCCGGGCCGCCGGCCAGGTGTTGACGATGGAGGGCGGGCTGGCGCCGCACTCGGCCGCCCTGGAGCAGCCGTAGGCCTGCCAGGCCAGCTGGCCTGGAGCATGGGCATCGGTGTCGATGGCGACCGGGCACCCCGCCTCCAGCGCCTGGCGCAGAAGGCGCCGCGGAGGGTCGAGGCGCTCTGGCCGGGAGTTGACCTCCACGGCCTTGCCGAGCCCGGCCGCCGTCTCGAACACCTGGCCGGCGTCGAAAGTGGACTCCGGCCGCCCGCGTCCGACCAGGATGCGCCCTGTGCAGTGCCCGAGGACGTCGACCAGCGGGTTGCGGAGGGCCGTCACCAGACGCCGGGTCATGGTCGCGGCATCCATCCGGAGCTTGGAGTGGACGCTGGCGACGATCACATCGAGGCGGCGGAGGAGCCCGTCGTCCTGGTCCAGCGACCCGTCGTCGAGGATGTCGACCTCGATGCCGGTCAGCAGGCGAAAGGGCGACAGCTCCGCCCGTAGCCCCTCGACCACGTCGATCTGGCGGGCCAGGCGCTCGGGCGACAGGCCGTGGGCCACCGTCAGGCGGGGCGAGTGATCGGTCAGGACCAGGTACTCGTGACCGAGCGCTGCAGCTGCGGTGGCCATGGCCTCGATGGGGCTGCCCCCGTCGGACCAGTCCGAGTGACTGTGGCAATCGCCCCGCAGAGCTGTCAGCAGTGCCCGCCCGGGCCCCGGGTCGGGCGCCGGGAGAGCCTCCAGCCGGGCCAGCTCCCCCGGGACCTCGCCAGCCAAGGCGGCCCGGGCGATGGCGGCCGTCTTCTCCCCCACCCCCCGGACATCGGTCAACCGGCCCTGCCGGGCCAGGTCGGCCACCGCAGCCGGGCCCAGGGCCGTCAGCGCCGCCGCTGCGCCCCGGAAGGCCCTCACCCGGTAGGTCGGCTCCTGCTCTCGCTCGCACAGCCAGGCGATCCGCTCCAGTACCTCCACCGGTCCCACCGGGCCCACGGTACGCGGCCGCTACCGGTGGGCGTGGAGGACGGCCCGGCCGTAGTGCAGGTCGTAGCCGGGGTTGGGGGGGTCGTCCGAGGCGGGATGGCCCTTGAGCTCCACCGTCGTGAACCCGGCCGCCCGGCACATGCCGGCCAGGCCGGCGGCGTTGGCCGCCCACCAGTTGTTGGGGTCGCTGTCCAGCTCGTCCCCCTCGAAGAGCTCCCACAGCTGGTGGTCCTCCCGCCCGGGGACGACGACGCAGACGGTCTCCAAGATGGCCACGCCTCTCGTGACCTCCAGCAGGCGGCGCATGGCCACGAACGGGTCCTGGAGGTGGTAGAGGACCCCAAGGAACAGGACGACGTCGAAGGTCGCGAGGCTGGCGAGGTCCATGGTCATGAAGTCACCCACGACGGGCTCGACCCGGCTCCCCAGGCGCCGGCGGGCCAGGTCGAAGGCGGCCCGGCCCGGGAGCTGGTCGGGCTGCCAGAGCTCCGGGTCGTCGTGCCAGGGTGGCACCCGCTCGCCCCTCGCCTCCCGCTCCTGGGTGCGCCGGCGTTGGAGGGCCTGGTCGACCGACCAGGCGTAGTGGTCGAGAGCCACCACGCGGCTCGCCCCCCGCCGCTCGACCTCGAAGGAGAAGTACCCGTCCCACGCCCCTATGTCGAGCACGCTCCTCCCGGTCAGGTCGGGGAGGTTGAGGGCATCGACCTCGAGGGCCAGCCGGTCGGCCGACTTGAGCCCGGGAGTCACCACTCCGCCACCCAAGTCGATCGAGTGGAACCAGGCGAGGATGCCGGGGTCATCCCCCGACTCGAGGGGGGAGCGTGCGTCGATCCGCCCTGGTGGCCAGGGCGGGGACACCGTGGGTCGGGCGCGGCGCGACCCCGGTCTCCACCGTCGCATCGAGGAGCCCCTACTCGACAGGGCTGGGGGAGGCGGCGGGCGCAGGGGTGGCGGCCGGCGCAGGGGTGGCGGCCGGCGCAGGGGTGGCGAGGCCGTCAGGAAGGGAGGCAGGGGCAGCCCCGGGCCCCGGCACGGCGAGCGGGGCCGGGGGGCGGGCCGGCGCAGCGGTGGCCGCCACCTTCCCCATCTCCCTGAACGCGGTCAGCAACTCGATCGGGATGGGGAAGACGAGGGTCGAGTTGCGCTCGGTGGCCACCTCCGCCAGGGTCTGGAGAGTACGGAGCTGCAGGGCGCCGGGGCTGGCGTTGAGCCGGTCGGCGGCCTCGGCCAGCTCCTGGCTGGCCTCCAGCTCGGCGGTGGCCCCGATGACCTTGGCCCGCCGCTCCCGCTCGGCCTCCGCCTGGCGGGCCATGGCCCGCAACAGCTCCTGGGGAAGGCTCACGTCCCTGATCTCCACCTGGCGTACCTCGACTCCCCAGGCCTGGGTGGACTGGGCGATGGTGGCCCGCAGCTCGTTGTTGACCTTGTCCCGGTGAGCCAGGACGTCGTCCAGCTGGTGACGGCCGATGATCGACCGCAGGCTGGTCATGGCGATCCGCTGGCTGGCCAGGCGGAAGTTGTCCACCCCGATGATGGCCCTGATGGGCTCGACGACCTGGAAGTAGACGACGGCGTCGACCGAGACCGTCACGTTGTCGGCCGTGATCACGGCCTGGGGCGGGATGTCGACCACCTCGATCCGCAGGTTGACCTTGACGACGCGGTCGACCACGGGGATGCGTGTGACGACCCCGGGGCCCTTGGCCGACGGCCGGACCCGGCCGAAGCGGAAGAACACAGCCCGCTCGTACTCGGTGACGACCCGGATGACCGATGGCATCACGATTAGGGACAGCACCACCAGGCACCCGATGACGATCCCGACGATAGGCCCTGCTCCGATCACGCCGACCAAGCCGCTCATCATGCCCCCATTCTCGCGCTCCCAGGGCCGCTGGGACGACCGGGCCCGATGGGAACGGGCTCCGGCGGGGGGCGGCGCCAGGTCATCGTGGCCTGCTCGAAGGCGAACGCCGCCTCGAGGAGCCGGCGGTCGCCTGCCGGCTGGCCCACCAGCTGGATTCCCACCGGCAGGCCGTCGTCGGTGAAGCCGCATGGCACGGAGATCGCGGGAAGGCCGGTCACGCTGATCAGGTAGGCCGACCGCATCCAGTCCAGGTAGCTCTCCTGGGGCACCCCCTCGATGTCGGTTACCCAGGGAAGGTCCACGTCGAACGGCGGCACCTGGCTCACGGGGAGCGCCAGCACGTCGTACCGGGTGAGGAGGCCCTGGACCCGGCCGTATACCTCCGTCCGCAGTCGTTCGGCCCGGGCCAGGTCGTCTCCGGAAAGGGCCCACCCGCACCCGATGTTCCAGGCCAGGTCGGACTTGAACTGATCGGGGTGGGCCCGGAGCAGGTCCCCGAAGGTGAGGGCCTGGAACCAGGCCCGCCAGGTGCGAAAGGCCTCGTCGGCGCCGGCCAGCTCCGGCTCGGCCTCCTCCACCATGCAGCCCAGGGCCTCCAGCCCGGTCCGGCCTTTCGACTCGAGCACCGTGGTCACCTGGTGGTCGACGGGCAGCCCTCCGAGGTCCCGGCTCCAGGCCACCCGGAGCCCGGAGATGTCGGAGTCGAGCGGGGCGGCGAAGGCGCTGCCGTCCCCCGGGAGCGAGTGCGGGACACGGGGATCGTGGCCGGCCAGGACGCTGAGCAGCAGGGCGACGTCGGCCACGGTGCGAGCCATGGGCCCGTTGACGCTGAGGGTGACCCACCCCGCCGCGGCCGGCCACACCGACACGAGCCCGGCGCTGGGCCGCATCCCGACCACGTTGCAGAAGCTGGCCGGGTTCCGCAGGGAGCCGCCCATGTCCGATCCGTCGGCAATCGCCACCATGCCCGTGGCCAGCGCGGCCGCCGCCCCACCGCTGCTGCCGCCCGGGGTCTTCGCGGGGTCGTAAGGGTTGCGGGTGACGCCGAAGACGGCGTTGAACGTCTGGGAGCCGGCCCCGAACTCGGGAGTGTTGGTCTTGCCCATGGCCACGGCGCCAGCTCCCGCCAGGCGCTCGACCACGGCCGCGTCCACCGTCGGCACGTGGTCCGCGAACAGCGGGGACCCGTAGGTGGTTCGCACACCCTTGGTCTCGAAGAGGTCCTTGTGAGCCACTGGCAGCCCGTGCAAGGGCCCGAGCGCCTGGCCACCGGGCCGCGCCAGCGCCTCGTCGGCAGCCCGTGCCCGCTCTCGGGCGGCCTCCTCGGTGAGGGTGACGATGGCGTTGACGGTCGGGTTCCACCGCTCGACCTGGGCCAGATGGGCGCTCAGCACCTCCCGTGCCGACACCTCCCTCGCCAGCATGGCGGCCAGCAGCTCCACGGCCGGGCGCCGGCACAGCTCGTCGTCCGGCCGGCACGGCTCCGGCTCCGCCTCCGATGCCACCGGCCCGGGCCCGGGCCCAGGCGCAGGCCCGGGCGCGGGCGCAGGCCCAGGCGCATGTCCGGGCCCGGGCGCACGCCCCGATCGCCCCTCTGGCCCCGTCACCGGGCTCCCCTCAGGGCCCCGGCCCGAGGCGCCAGGTCCCGCACCGCCTGGCGGGCGTCGATGCCAAAGGGGAGAAGGGCCAGGGCGGGCGTGGTGACACCGTTGTCCACGTAGCGCTGCACGTGGGCCCGGCAGGCCGCTGGCGAGCCGTGGACTATCAGGTCGTCCACCACCTGATCGGGGATGGAGGCGGCGGCCGCCTCCCGGTCCCCTGCCCTCCAGGACCGCCACATCTCCTCGAGCTGGGGGCCCCGGCCCAGCCACTCGTGGAAGGCGGCGTAGACCTCCACGTTGAGGTACGCGGCGATGGCTCGCCGGCCCATGGCCCTCACCTTGGCCGTGTCCTCCGACGGGCAGACGAAGATGCGGGCCACGATCTCCTTGCCCTCCCCCACCTCGGGGACGACCCGGGCCACGTCATCGGCCGAGAGCCAGTTGATGATGGCGCCGTCGCCCTCGCGGGCGGCCAGATGGAGCATGCCCGGCCGGAGGGCGGCCACCAGGATGGGTGGCGGTTGGGCCACGGGGCGGCCCAGGCGGAAGCCCCGCACGGAGAACGTGTCGTAATCGGCCGTCACCTTCTCACCGGCCAGGGCTGCCCGCAGGAACCTCACCATGTCCCTGGTCCGCCGGTACGGCTCGACGAAGGGGATGCCGTTCCAGGACTCCACGATGACGTTGGACGACGTGCCGATCCCTAGGACGAATAGGCCCGGTGCCGCCTCGGCCATGGCGCCCACGCTCATGGCCATGAGGCCCGGGCCCCGGGTGAACGCCGGGACGATCGCCGTGCCGAGGCGGAGCCTGGGGGCCCAGACCGAGGCCAGGGCGAGGGGTGTGAAGGCGTCGGTCCCGGTGGCCTCGGCCGACCAGACGTCGGTGTAGCCGAGGTCGGCGAGCTCCTCGACCCAGTCCCGCTGGTCGTGGAGGGGAACGCCGTCGAACGGGATCGTGATGCCGTAGCGGGCCACCCCGACACTGTTACACCGTCGGAGCACACTGTCGCCATGGAACGTCAACTCGTGCTGATCGAGACCGACGAGCGGGACTGGCGGCTGGACGAGCCGACCCGGGATGCGGGGCGGCGCGGCATCGAGGCCGCCAGGGAGGCCCTGCGAAAGGCCGCCGCCCAAGCTGGCGGCCAGGCCGTCGGGCGGTCGGCGGCGTGACTGTTCGCCTTCGATACGCTCAGGCCGGTGAGCCCGGGCACCACGTCGTCGCCCACCCTGGCCGAGAGGCTGGGGTACCGGCCCGACTCCCGTCTGCTGATCGTGAGCTGCGACGACCTCGGATCCAGCCACGCCGCCAACGTCGGGGTCTACGAGGCCATGCGCCAGGGCCTGGCCACGAGCGCCGGCCTGATGGTCCCCGCTCCCTGGGCCCGGGAGGCGGCCTCCCGCTACCGGGGCGAGGACGTCGGGGTCCACCTCACCCTCAACGCCGAGCACGACCGCTACCGGTGGGGTCCCATCACCCACGCCCCGTCGCTGCTCGACGGCGACGGGGGGTTCCCCCGCACGGTGACCGACATCTGGGCCCACGCCGACCTGGACGAGGTCAGCCGGGAATGCCGGGCGCAGGTGGAGCGCGCCGTCTACTGGGGCTTCGACGTGAGCCACCTGGACGCCCACCTGGGCGCGCTGGCCCTGCGCCCCGAGTTCTTCACCGTCTACCTGGAGCTGGCCGTGGAGTTCCGCCTCCCCGTGCGCCTGTCCGGGGCGTCCACCGAGCGGGCCATCGGCTTCCCGTTCCGCCGCCTGGCCGCCGAGGAGGGGGTGGTCTTCCCGGACCACCTCGTGGTTCCCCGGGGCGTGGGGAGCCGGGCGGCCCTGGAGCAGCTCCTGGCCGATCCCCGCCCGGGAGTCACCGAGATCTCCCTCCGGCCGGCCGCCGACACCCCCGAGCTCCGCGCCCTCGACCCCCACTGGCCGGCCCGCGTCGAGGACGCCGACCTGCTCGTGCGGGACCGCTCGCTGCCGTCCCTCGCCGAGCGGGCAGGCTTCACCCTGGTCGGCTACCGGGACCTGCGGCGGGTGGCCCGGTCCGGGGCCTGAGCGGGCCGGTCCTGCCCTGCGCCCGGCGACGTCTCAGGCGGCGACCGGCCTCCCCGACACCACCGGGGGTCCCGTGGCCCGGACGACCCCGCCGGACGGCTCCACGGTCACCATCAGCTCCTCGACCCGTCGGGGCGACCCGACCTGGAACGACCCCTGAGCGGGCGACGGCCCAAGCAGGCCGAGCGAGATGGCCTTGCCGCCGATCAGACCCCACAGCTGGTAGGTCTCGGTGGACGGCAGGCCCCGGAGATC
>JBOGGR010000462.1:0-1826 GCA_050744025.1 Acidimicrobiales bacterium | reverse complement strand
TGCAGGGCCCGGTGCAGGCCGGCCTCGCCGAACTCCTCCTCTCGGGGGGAGCGGGCCGCGTGGATGCCATCGCTCAGGGCGACCAGGCGGTCGCCGGGCGCCAGGCTGAAGCGCTCCTCCACGTAATGGGTCCCCTCGAACATCCCGAGCGGGAGCTGGCGGTCGAGCTTCACCGGCTCGGCTCGCCCCGAGCGAACGCGCATGAGGAGCGGCGAGCCGGCGCCCACCACCGCCACCTGCCCGGTGGCGAGCTCGAGGCCCAGCAGGAGGGTGTTGACGAACCCCTCGCCGGAGTGGACGGCGTAGAGGGCCTGGTCGGCCAAGCTGGCCTGGTCGGCCAGTCCCAGCCCGGCCAGGCGGGCGTTGCGCAGTGCGATGGTGGCCAGGGCGACGAGGAGAGCCACAGGCGTCCCCCGGCCCACGCCGTCGGTGACGGCGATCCACAGTTGGCCGGCGTCCCTGGACCAGCCGAAGGTGTCACCGGCCACCTGGTAGGCCGGCTCGAGCTGGCCGGCCAGGGAGAACCCTTCGCCCACGCAGCTGCGCGCCGGCAGCAGCTGCCACTGGATCTCGGCGGCCAGGCTGAGGCGCGTGGTCCGGGCCGCCCGCTCGAAGAGATCGGTGTCGCGTCCGGCCACCACCAGGGCGTAGGCGGCGGCGGCGGCCAGGGGGGCCAGCTCGGCCTGGGCCGTGGGGCCGGGAGGGGCGAGGAGGTGGAGACCCAGGACCCCGAGGCGGTCCCCTCGCACGCTGAGCGGGAGGTAGAGCCAGCACCCACCCGCAGGGTCGACGCCGCCCGGCACGGGTTCCTGGGCTGCGAAGGCCCGGCCCGCCGGCGTGCCGTCGATCGCCATGGCGCCGGCCCCGGTCAGGGGCAGGAGGGCGGTGCGGCGGTAGTCCGCCAGCCACAGCCCCACCGCGTCCGCCTTGGCCTCCTCCCTCAATACCCGCTCCAGGCTGGACAGGACCCCTGGCGCGTCCGTGGCATCGTCCTCCATCAAGGCGGAGAGGACCCTGGCCGGATCGGCCACCTCATCCTCCTCCGGGCCCGATGCGACCATGGCGCAGAGGAGTGCCGGCGGATCCTCCTCGCCGGAGGCCGGCGGCCCGTGTCACAGTGGGGAGTATGGCCGGTCCCGCCAGCGGCGGCAACGTGCACATGGACCTGGCCGGGGCCGCGACCGAAGCCGTCGAGTCGCTCGTCCTCGTCTGGGCCAGGGCGGAGGAGGCCGCCCACGAGCGAGTCTCGCCCTCCCAGTTGAGGGCTCTGTTCGCCGTGCACCGGCGGGGCTCGCTCAGCCTGGGGGCCCTGGCGGCGGACCTGGGGGCTGTCCCGTCCTCGGCCAGCCGTCTCTGCGACCGTCTGGTGGCCGCCGGCCTGCTGGACCGCCGGGCCAGCGAGGACAACCGCCGCAAGGTGACGCTGACGCTCACCGGCAACGGTCGCCGCCTGCTCCAGCACCTGGAGGACCAGCGCCGGGGGGACCTGGGCCGCCTGCTGGAGCAGATGTCGCCAACCGCCCGGCGGGCCCTGCTCCGGGGCCTGCGGGAGCTGGGCGAGACCGTGCGTAGGGTGTCTGCCGGGCCGGGTGCCGGCCCCTCCTCGATCCTGGCCACCGGCGCGAAGGGATGAGCCGACGAGCTGCTGCCACCGGTTCGTGTGGGGCGGAACATCCGGCCGAGGCCGGCCCTAGAGGAACACCGTTCCTAATCACTGAGCAATAGTGACTTATGCTCGGTGAGCGACTCCGAACGGTCCTGGGTCGCCTGGTCGCCTGGGGATGCCCGGTTGGCTGGTCGGGTCTTGTGCCGCGGGTGCGGCTGCC
>JBOGGR010000461.1:0-8045 GCA_050744025.1 Acidimicrobiales bacterium | reverse complement strand
CGGCCGGCCTACGGGGACGGGGCCAGCGGGGGCGGGCATCGGCCGGCCTACGGGGACGGGGCCAGCGGGGGCGGGCATCGGCCGGCCTACGGGGCAGGAGGCGCGGGGCCCGGCGCCGGCGGGAACTCGGCCAGCCCGGTCCACGGGGACGACGCCTCGGCGTGGAGGCGCCGGGGGATCCGGCCGGCCAGCCGGGCGAGGCGGCCGGCCTCCACGGCCCGGGCCATGGCCAGGGCCATGCGGGGCGGGTCCTGCGCCCTGGTGATCGCCGAGGCGACCAGCACGGCGTCACAGCCCAGCTCCATGGCGAGCGCGGCGTCCGACGCGGTGCCCAGCCCGGCGTCGAGCACGACAGGGACCGTGGCGGCCTCCACGATGAGGGCGATGTTGTGGGGGTTGCGGATGCCGAGCCCGCTGCCGATGGGGGAGCCGAGGGGCATCACGGCCGCGCAGCCGGCCTGCTCGAGGCGCCTGGCCACCACTGGGTCGTCGTTGGCGTATGCGAGCACGACGAACCCGTCGTCCACCAGCTGGCCGGCCGCGTCCAGGAGCTCGACGGGGTCGGGCAGCAGGGTCCTGTCGTCACCGATGACCTCGAGCTTCACCCAGTCGGTCCGGAGGGCCTCCCGGCCCAGGCGGGCGGTGAGGACGGCGTCGCGGGCCGTGTAGCAGCCGGCGGTGTTGGGGAGCACCTTGACGCCGAGGCGGGTGATGACGTCCAGGACGGATCCCCGGGCGGCCGGGTCTACGCGGCGCAGTGCCACCGTCGCCAGCGCCGTGCCCGAAGCGGCCACGGCCTCGGCCAGCCTGTCCAGGCTGGAGATCCCTCCGGTGCCCAGGATCAGGCGTGACGACAGGGTCTCGCCGGCGACGACGAGAGTGTCGGCGCCCGGGTCGACAGAGGGTCGGGGCAGGGTCGTGGACGTCATGTCAGCCTCCTTGGGCGGCGGTGAGGACCTCGACCCGCTCGTTGCCGGTCAGCTCGGTCGTGTCCCAGCGGCTGCGTGGGACCACCTCCTCGTCGACGGCCACGGCCACCCCGCGAGGGTCGCTGAGGAGCCGGGCGACCAGGGCGCCGACGGTGGTCCCGGCGCCGACCTGCTCGGGGCGGCCGTTGAGGGAGACCTCGACGAAGGGGGGCGCCCCAGGCGAGGCCGGCGGGGCCGGCGGGCGGCTTCCCCGTGCGGCGCCGGGGTCGCCCGGCGGACGGCTCCCCGGGGCGCCGGGGTCGTCCGGCGGGACTCCCTGCCGCGTCATGGCCGCCACCGCGCCGGCGAGAACGGGGCGATGACGTCGGGCACCGTCCCTTCCGCCAGGACCTCGGCGAGGGCATCGGCGGTGACGGGGGTGAGGAGGATGCCGTTGCGGTAGTGCCCGGTACCTATGACCAGGCCGGGCAGGGCGGAAGGCCCGAGGATGGGGGCGTTGTCGGGCGAACCCGGGCGCAGTCCGGCATGGGCCTCGGCCAGCTCGAGCTCGTCCACGGCGGGCACCAGGGCCCGGGCGTCGCGGAGGAGGTCGGCCACGGCCCCGACCCGCACAGTGGTGTCGAACCCCTGCTCCTCGACCGTCGCCCCCACCACGAGCGTCCCGTCGGCCCTGGGGACCAGGTAGAGGTGGATGCCATTGACGAGGCCCCGGAGGTTGCGGGAGAGGACCGGGGACCGCGCCGGGCCCCGGAGCCGGAGGATCTCCCCCTTGACCGGCCGCACCGGCGGGAGCACCTCGGGCGGGAGGCCCCCCACCCGGGCCGACCAGCACCCGGCGGCCAGCAGGACGGTCCCGGCCCCCACCTCCTCGCCGCCGGCCAGGCGGACCCCCGTCACCCGGTCGCCGGCCACGGCGATCTCGGCGACCTGCGCCGGGCGCAGGGTCACGCCGGCCCGCTCGGCCGCCACGGGGAGGGCGGCGGCGAGCAGGCGGTTGTTGACCTGGTGGTCGCCACCGGCCAGGAGACCCCCCCGGATGGTGGGCGCCAGCGACGGCTCCAGCCCACGGCACTCCCGGCCCGACAGCAGGTCCGCCTCGAGGTGGAGGGACCGCTGGAAGCGGTGCAGCTCCTCCAGGACGGCCTGGTCCCCCCCGTCGGCGGCCACGGCCAGCGTGCCGCAGGGGCGGTAGCCGACATCGCAGCCGCTGGCCTCCTCCACCGCTTCGGCGAAGGCGGGCCAGGCGCGGGCCGAGGACAGGTTGAGGCGGATCAGCGCCTCCTCGCCGTAATGGGCCTCGGTGACCGGCGCGAGCATCCCGGCAGCCGCCCAGGTTGCTTCCCGGCCCGGCCGGGGGTCGAGCAGGGACACGCTGAGGCCCCGCTGGGCGGCCCGCCATGCCGTAGCCAGCCCGATGACGCCGCCGCCCACCACGACCACGTCGGCGCCTGCGCCGCTCACAGCCGCCTCCCGGCCCTCGCCGGCGCCTGCGCCGCCACAGCCGCCTTCCGGCCCTCGCCGGCGCTCCTTCGTGCCTTCATGTGCCTCCGTGCGGCTCGTCGGTCCGAGCGGGACGCGGGGGTGGACAGCGTGGCCTCCCTGCGCCGGCATTACCCGGATCAGGTCCGAACGGTCGGGAGCTCGCCAGCCCACCCTCTCAGCCTGGTCCTACCAGGCTCCCGTGTGCCCCCAGCCTACCCCGGAGCGGCCCGGGGTGGGCGGCCGCCCCCTCCCCAACATCCCCCGGGGACACCGCCGGGGTCGGGGGCACTGCCGGCGCCGGGGCGGGCCTGGCCGCCGACAGCCCGCTCCGGATGGCCTCCAGGAGATGGAGGAGGGATGGCCCTTCCATCAGGCGGGGCGTCACTGAGAGCAGGTGCCAGCCGGCGGCCTCGATGCGCAGCGTCCGGTCCTTGTCCCGGTGGTAGGCCAGCCCGCCCCCGTGCCAGCGCTCGCTGTCCAGCTCGAGAGCCAGGCGGGCCACGGGCCAGGCGGCGTCCACGACTGCCACGACGCGGCCGTTCGCGATGATCGGGTGCTGGCGGGAGGGCTCGGCGATGCCGCGGCCGACCAAGAGCCGGATCAGGTGCATCTCCGCCTCGCTCCCCGCCGGGGGGCCCGGGGACCAGGCCTCCAGGACCTGGCGCAGGCTGGCCGCCCCGGGCCGTCCCCGCCCAGAGAGCGCCGCCACCCGGCGGAGCAGAGCGTCGCGTGACGTCATCCTGCGGGACAGCATCTCGTCTACCAACCACTCCAGGGCTCTCATGGACAGCCGGGGAGCCAGGTCGACAAGTGTTCGCCCGGGGCCCGTGACCGGCACGGGCCCGACCGACGCCACGTCAGCCCCGTCCAGGCGCCGGGTGCGGTGCACGATGCCCAGCCCTACCGGCAGGACGCACATCCGGCCGGCCGGTAGGAGGACCTCGATCGGCGTGTCCTTGGCGGAGCCCAGACCCAGCAGCCTTCGGGCGGCGCCGTGGGAGGCCACGGCGCCCGGCCCAGCCAGCAGGCATGCCCCGAGGGCTCGCTGATCCCAGGTCACGCGAGCGTCTGTCACTCGGTACAGGCGGCGGGCCGCCACGGCCCAGCGCCCCTGGCGCAGGCATCGGCGGACGGCTGTTTGGCTCATGCCGTAGTGCCGGGCCTGGTCCAACGTGATGAGGCCCAGCTGGCGGCCGAGCTGAGCGCTGACCCGGATAGGAACGTGATTGCCCATGTCATCCCATGCTGCCCAGCGGGTGTGACAGCCCCCGGGCTGTCGCCCGGCGAACTGTGTCGACCAGCGGTCAACCAGTGCCCTGTCGTCGACACAGTTCCCGAGGGCAGTCGAACTGTGTCGACCAGCGGTCAACCAGTGCCCTGTCGTCGACACAGTTCCCAGCCGACGAGACGCCGGCCGGCACGGCGCCCGAACTCACGGGCCGGATCCCGCGGGCCCGGATCCCAAGACCGGATGATCCCGAGGGCCCGGGGCCCGGAAGTCTCGAACCGGGCCTCCTGCTTCCTGCCCCGTCCCCCTCAGCCCTGCCGGTCGGGCCCGGCCCGGTCGATGGTGACCCTGAGCAGGACCCGCCGCTCGGCCACCATGGCCGAGCGGAAGCCGTCCCAGTCCTCGTGCTCGCCGGCGACGGCCCTATACAGGGCGACCAGGCCGTCCATGGCCTCGGGCAGGTGCAGGATGTCCGCCGCGCCCTCCACCTGCACCCAGGGCCCGAAGAACTCGTCACGCATCACGCAGAGGGCGGCATGGGGTCTGGCCCGGACGTGGGCCACCTTCCTGGCCGCCTCCCTGGTGCTCACCACGGCACGACCCTGGTCGTCGATCCCGGTAACCACCGGCGATGCCTGGGGCCGGCCGTCGGCCCGGGTGGTGACCAGCACGGCCCGGTGGTGGCCAGCGAGGAACTGGCGGGCGGTCTCGGCATCCATCTCGTCGAGGCTACCCTCGACCTCGCCGACGACCCCAGTGGAGCGAAGAGGTGAGCCCATGCTGAGCACGATGCAGGACGGTCCGCTGACGATCGCCGGGATACTCCGCCACGGCCTCTTCGACTACGGCGACAGCGAGGTGCTGACCTACGAGGGCCCCGGTGCCGGCACCCGGCGTGCGGACTTTGTCACCGTGGGGGAGCGGGCTGCCCGTCTGGCCGGCGGCCTGGCCGCCATCGGCGTCCGGGCCGGCGACCGGGTGGCGACCTTCTGCTTCAACCACCAGGAGCACGTGGAGGCCTACCTGGGCATACCGTCGATGGGGGCTGTCCTCCACACCCTCAACATCCGGCTCTTCCCCGACCAGCTCGCCTACGTCATCAACCACGCCGAGGACGGGGTGATCCTCGTCGACGCTGCGGTGGCGCCCCTGCTGGCCCGCGTCATCGGTCAGGCCAAGACCGTCGAGCACCTGGTCGTGATCGGCGACGGCGACACGTCCGCGCTGTCCGGGGCCGGCTTCACCGGCACGATCACCGGCTACGAGGACCTGCTGGGACAGACGGGAGGCGGGGCCCACTACGACTATCCCTGGCCCGACCTGGACGAGCTCGAGGCGGCCGCCATGTGCTACACGAGCGGCACAACCGGCAACCCGAAGGGCGTCGTCTACAGCCACCGGTCGTCCTGGCTCCACGCCATGGCGGCCACCTCGGCCACCACCATCGGGATCAGTGAGCGGGACCGTCTGCTCGTCATCGTCCCCCAGTTCCACGCCAACGCCTGGGGCACGCCGTACGCAGCTTGGATGGCGGGAGCCGACCTAGTCATGCCCCAGCGCCACCTCCAGGCCGAGCCTCTCGCCGCCATGATCATGGAGCACCGGCCCACCCTGTCTGCAGGGGTGCCCAGCATATGGAACGACCTCCTGCGCTACGCCAATGACCACCCTGACGTCGACCTGTCCTCCCTGCGCCTGGTCACGGCCGGAGGGTCGGCGGTGCCCCGTTCCCTCATAGAGCGATTCAAGGAGCGCTTCGGAGTCACGATGGTCCAGGGCTGGGGCATGACCGAGACCAGCCCGGTGTGCGCGGTCTCGTGGCCGGCCAAGCACACACCGCCCGACCGGAAGATCGACGACCAGGTCAAGTCCGGCCGCGTGGTCCCCGGGGTGGAGGTGCGGGTCGTGGACGCGGACGGCGCCGTACTGCCCCGCGACGGCGAGTCGGTCGGGGAGTTCGAGGCCCGCGGCCCCTGGATCACCGCCTCCTACTACGGCGAGGACGACCGTGACCGCTTCGACGACGGGTGGCTGCGCACTGGAGACATCGGCACGCTCGACGCTCGGGGCTACATGCAGATCACCGACCGCACCAAGGACGTGATCAAGTCCGGTGGCGAGTGGATCTCTTCCGTCGACCTCGAGAACGCCATCATGGCCCACCCGGCCGTGTTCGAGGCGGCGGTGGTCGGCGTGCCCGACGACCGTTGGGAGGAGCGGCCCCTCGCCTGCGTCGTGCTGGAGGAGGGCGCTTCGGTCACCACGGACGAGCTGAGGGAGTTCCTGGCCGGCCGGGTAGCCAGGTGGTGGCTGCCCGAGCGGTGGGCGTTCGTCACCGAGGTCCCCAAGACGAGCGTCGGCAAGTTCGACAAGAAGGTGCTGCGGGCCGGCTATGCCGAGGGGAGGCTGGAGGTGAGCCAGCCCGCCGCGGAGGAGCTCGCAGAGTGAGCCGGAGCAGCCCCGGACCTGCCCCGGACCTGGCCTCGGGAGACCGAGCCCGGGGCAGCCCCGGAAGCGGGCCGCAGAGAGGCCGCTCTTCGTGGGCACCCGAAGCTCAGCAGGGCTCCGGAGCCAGAGGGAAAAGGTCCGCGGGGACCTGCCGGAGTCGACGGGACGATGAGCCGGATGGGCCCGGGCAGCTTGCCGGCAGGCGATGAAGTATCCTGGGAAACCAGGGGTTCATACGTAACAAGGGGTTCACATGGATAGACTGCCAGAGGAGGTATTCCCGGTGGGCACCCCAACCGAGCGGGTGACGGCCGAAGAGCTGCGCACCCACTTGGGCGACGTGCTCGGCCGGGTCACCTTCGGCGAAAGTCGGGTGGTGGTCACGCGGCACGGGCGCCCCGTGGCCATGATCCTGCCCATGACCGTCCATGGCCGGCGGGTGGCCGAGGTGCACCTTTCCCCTTGCCCCGTCTCGGATAGGGACGGGGCAGCCCGGCCGGCTCGAGGCAGGTGGGCCCACCTGACCCCCGGGCGCTCGCTCGCCGACGAGCTGATCGCCGAGAGGCGGGCCGAGGGGTCCCTGGAGGATGCTGAAGCGCTCGGTGACGAGGCCACCATGGCCAGGGCCCGGAAGGACCTGCCCCTCCGGGCCTCGAACCAGGGCTCCCGCCGGTGAGGGTCCTCGACGCCTCGGCTCTGCTGGCCTACCTCCAGGACGAGGTCGGAGCTGACACAGTGGCCAACGCTCTCCCCAGAGGGATGGTCATCAGCACCGTGAACCTGAGCGAGGTGGCCACCAAGCTCGTAGACGCCGGTGTCGACCCGAACGAGGCGTCGGAGTCCCTCCGAGAAGGCGAGCTCGGCCGGGCGCTGGACGTGGAGCCCTTCACCGAGCCCGACAGCCAGGCCTGCGCCGCCCTGCGCCCCGGGACCCGGCCTTTCGGCCTGTCCCTCGGTGACCGAGCCTGCCTCGCCTTGGGCCTGCGCCTGGGTCAAGCGGTGCTCACGGCTGATCGGGTGTGGACCGAGCTGGATGTGGGCGTCACCGTGGAGCTGATCCGCGAGCAGTCCTCGTCGACTCAGTCACATGACGACGAGGAGGGGTGACGACGCCCACCGGCCCGAGCCCCGGGCCCGTCGGCCGACCCCGGCCCCGGCCCCGACCCCGCCGACCGGCCCGAGCCCTGGGCCGCCGCCGGCGCCTCAGCGCAGCCCCATCCCACCGTCCACGACGAGGACCTGGCCGGTCACGAAGCCGGCGACTGCCATGGAGAGGCAAGCCTGCGCCACGTCGGCAGGGACGGCCGAGCGGCCGAGGGGGGCGCGGCGCCGGACGGCTTCCCGGACGTCGTCCCAGCCCGCCGTCCACGGGGTGTCGACCAGCCCCGGGGCGACGGCGTTGACCCTGATGTCGGGGCCGAGGACGCCGGCCAGGAGCCGGGTCAGGTGGTTGAGGGCCGCCTTGGACACGGCGTAGGGGATCGAGCTTCCGGTGGGGCGGACCCCGGCGAGGGAGGTGACGTTGACGATGGCCCCCCCGCCGGTCGCCCGGAGGGCGGGTACGGCGGCCCGGGTGACGTACCAGGTTCCCATGACGTTGACGTCGAGGATGCGACGCCAGACCTCGTCGGTGACGGCATCGAGGTCGGCGTGCGGGATGCGCACGGTCGTGCCTGCGTTGTTGACGAGCACGTCCAGGCGGCCCCAGCGCTCCACGGCGGCGGTCACGAGCGCGGCGGCCTGCGCTTCCACGGAGACGTCCCCCTGGACGTAGGCGGCGTCTGGCAGCTCGGCCGCCAGGGCCTCTCCGGGGCCGACCGATGAGGCGGAGTTGACGAGGACCGAGGCGCCCTCGGCGGCGAAGAGCCGTGCCGTCGCCTCCCCGATGCCGCTGGTCGACCCCGTCACCAGTGCCACCTTGCCCGCCAGTGCATCCACCGTGTCCTCCCGTCCCGCCC
>JBOGGR010000460.1:0-3562 GCA_050744025.1 Acidimicrobiales bacterium | reverse complement strand
GCACTGGTGCTCGCGGTGGCGCAGGCACGGGAGCCGGCGGTGCTGCCCGGGGGGGTGCCTGCACGGGCGCCGGGCGGGGAGCCGGCGGTGCTGCTCGGGGCGCCGCCGGGGCGAGTGCTCGCGGGGGCGCCGGCGCGCGGGAAGCCTCGGCCGGCGAAGGACGAGCGGCACGTGGCGACCTGCCGTTCGGGTTCGGGCGGGAGTGGGGCGGGG
Source organism: Acidimicrobiales bacterium (assembly GCA_050744025.1). Taxonomy (GTDB): domain Bacteria; phylum Actinomycetota; class Acidimicrobiia; order Acidimicrobiales; family JAJPHD01; genus JBOGGR01. The sequence continues at coordinate 3,349 of JBOGGR010000460.1, read as the reverse complement.
GAGGGAGCGGCCGCCCCGAGCGGGTGGTCAACGGCTGGGAGCCAGGCAGCCGGTGACGCGGCTCCCCACCAGCGGCGCCCGGTGCCGGGCCGGTCCCGTCCTCCGCCGCCGCGACCTCCTCGGGAGCAGGCGTCGGGCGGTCTCTCGACTCGTCCTGGTCGAACAGGGCGCTCACCGGGCGTCACCAACCTCGACACAGGCAAGCCGGCGTTCCGTGGCAGGCTGGAGGTCAACCTGGCGAGCAGGGAAGATCCGGGTCACGGCCACCACGAGGGGCACTTCACGGACGTGAGCACAGTCGACAAGATGCTACAGCCCACCCCACCAGCAGAGACGTCCCCTCCGGGGCGCCGCCGGCGCCGCCGCTGGCCGATCGTGGTCGTGCTGATCGTGATCCTGTTGCTGATCGCCGGCTTGGTCGCCAACTCCATCACCCTCAACGAGTACGTCCTCTCCCCCGGCCTGGCCCAGCCGGTTGGCCCGCTGGTCACCATCCCCTCCCTGAAGGGCCATACCCGCCAGCACCAGATCTACCTCACGGACGTGTACCTCACCCAGGTGAAGGCCCTGCAATGGCCCCTGGACGAGCTCAACTCCAACGACGCCGTCTATTCGACGACCGCCCTCTTCGGGGGACCGGCTCAGCCCGCCCAGGTGCAGCAGCAAGAGGCGCTCCAGATGGTCTCCTCCAGCGAGCAGGCACGCGTGGTGGCTCTGCGCTACCTCGGCTATGCGGTCCCGGAGCGCACGGGCGCAGTCGTGCTCGAGATCGTGGCGGGCGGGGCCGCGTCCAGGCTCACGGACCTCCAGCTAGGGGATGCGATCACGGCTGTCGGGGGGCATCCGACGCCCACCAGCGCCGACGTGGCGGCAGCCCTGGCCAGGGAGCACCCGGGCCAGCGGGTGACGCTCACGGTCCGCCACGTCGACGGGGCCCACGGGACGGAGTCCCTGGTCCTCGGGCACAAACCGGGGCACCCGACCGCCCCGTTCGCCGGGGTCGGGCTCGGCAACGCCCCTTACTACGTCCTTCCCTTCCAGGTCGACATCAACTCCGACGGCATCGGGGGCCCGTCGGCGGGCCTGGCGTTCACCCTGGGGATCATCAATGCCCTGAGCGGTGGTGACCTCACGGGGGGCCACAGGGTCGCCGCCACCGGCACCATCGACCTGAAGGACCGGGTGGGCGTGGTGGGCGGCGTGCCGCAGAAGACGATCGCCGTGCGAAACGCTGGGGCCACGGTCTTCCTCGTCCCGCCCGGCAACTACCACGACGCCCTGTCCAAGGCCGGGCCCCACCTCCACGTGATCGAGGTCGCCACCCTGGGACAGGCCCTGCACGCCCTCCAGCGTCTGGGAGGCCACGTGCCGCCCGCCCGCAGCTCTCCTCCCCCCTCCAAGGCCTGAGGGACGCCAGGTCCGGTCCGGTGAGCCCCGCCCCCGTCCAGGTCGAGTTCGCGGTCGAGTTCGCCTCCTTCCTGGTGGCCGCCGCCGGCTTCGCCCTCGTCCTGCTCCGAGCCGAGGACCTCGGACGCACGACCAGGGACGAGGTGGCACTGGCCCTCGGCTTCGCCGCGCTGGCGGTCGTCGCCTTCCTGCACGGATCACTCCTCGTCCCGTCGGCCACGGCACCCGTCACCGGGCTTCGGGTCGCCGGCCTGGCGCTGCTCCTCCTCGGCTCCACAGGCCCCCGGAGGCTCCCGGCCCTCTCTGCATCGGCCCGATGGAAGCGCCCGCCGGTGGGCCGACCGGCCGGGGTCAGCCGCCTGCTCCTCTGGCTGGGGGTGGCCTTCCAGGCCGGGGCCCTGGGCGCCCTGGCTGCCGCCCCGCTCGTGGCGGACGCCCTCCTCGGGACCGGGGCCGTGGGCATCGGGGCTGCCCTGGCGCTATCCAGCCGGCGCTCGGTCGCAGGCCGGGTGGCGGCCAGCGCCGGGGGGACCCTGCTCGCTCTCGTCCTGGTCCTGTCGGTGGCCCTCTCGGCCGTGCTGTCCTCGACGGTCCGGAACGAGGCCACCCACCAGCTGGATGCCCGGGCCGGGGCGGAGGCGAGCCAGGTCCGGCACCTCGCTTACGTGGCCCTGCCTCCGGAAGCGCTGCTGCTGACGAACCTCGTCCAGCGCCATCTGGACAGCACCCCTGGCTGCGCCCCATCCTCCCGGCGCTGCATCGCCGCATTCCTGCCCACGGCGGCCACGACCTACCTCCCGTCGGTGGACGCGCTGTGGGTGGTCCCTGGCACCCGGGTCGGGCAGGCCCCCGACCTGGTGGCGCAGTCGGCCGGAGCCGCGGCCGGCCTGGGGTCCGGCACGGCGCTGGCCGTCGCCCGTTCGCCAGCCGTCGCCCAGGCGCTCAGGGAGCGACGGTCCACGGCCTCGACGGACGTGGTGAACGGCCGGGCCGTGGTGCTCGCCGCCACGCCGGACGTGGTGACCCTGGGGACGAAGCCAGCGTCGCCCACCCGCCTCGTCGGGGCGGCGGTGGTCGTCACCCCCCTGGACGCTGCCTACCTCCGCCAGCAGCGCCAGCTCGACGATCCTTCCGTGTCGCTCGGCGTGGTGGGCAACGGCTCGCTGGTGGCCAGCTCCGGGAGCCTCCCACCGCCGGGGGCGCTGACCTCCCTGGTCTCCTCGGCGCTGGCCATGTCGCGGCCCGGGAACCAGGTGCTGGACGGCCAGTTCGTCGCTGTCCGGTCCCTGCAGGGCGCCAGCAGCCAGCCGACGCTGGCCCTGGTGGCCACCACCTCGACCAGCGCGGTGGCCCAGTCCGCCAGGTCGCTCTTCCGGACCCTGTTCCTGATCGCCCTGGGGGGCACCCTCCTGGCCCTCCTCCTGGCCTCGGCCGTCGGTGACAGCGTCGGCGCCGGGCTGCGTCGCCTCACGCTCGCGGCAGACGCCATCCGCCGCGGTGAGCGAGGGGTCCGGGCAGGGCTCGGGACCGGGGACGAGGTCGACGCCCTCGGCGCCGCGTTCGACTCCATGGTCACCTCGATCGACGACAAGACGGCCGCACTCTCCCAGGCCGCCTACGACGAGGCCCGGCTGAGGGGCCGCCTCGAGGCGGTGGTGGCGGGCATGGGGGAGGCGCTCGTGGCCGTCGACGGCAACGGCCGCGTGACCGACTTCAACCAGGCGGCAGAGGAGGTGATCGGGGTCAGTGCCGCGATCGCCCGCGGCGAGCCGGTGGACGAGGTCGTGGCTCTGTTCGCCGACGACGGGACCGACCTCTCGGCCCAGCTCCGCCGCCCGCCGGACCAACGCTGGAGCGTGCAGGCCTGGGTGCGCCAGCGGGCGGCAGGCGCCGCCGGGGCGGCGGCGGCCGGGGTCGGGGAGGCCGGGGCGGAGGCCGGGGC
>JBOGGR010000459.1:0-13221 GCA_050744025.1 Acidimicrobiales bacterium | reverse complement strand
TTGAGAACGTCGGCGGTGTTGCCTACGTATTCGGCAATGTCCCCGAGTGAACCACCGAAGGGGCTCACCTCGGCGAAGTCCCAAACCATGGGAAGCGCTTGGCGCGCAAACGTGTTGGCTGTCGACTCTCGGCTGTTATCCCAATGACAGAGCGTGGAGCAACGATCGACCACGCGGTCGAGCCCGAGTGCCAAGCACGCTGCCGCCGCCGCCGCTTGGTCTGCCTCCATGCCGTCGGCCAGCATCTCCTCGTGGACGGTTCGCACGCCGGCGGCCAAGGTGCACAGGGTGAGCAGCTGGCGGGGCGTGAACAGGTCCCGGAACCGGGTCAAGCCGTAGACCGTGCACATGCCTCCCGTCAGCTTGGCCGGCAGCGGTTCGTCGGGTGGGTCGACGGCTAGCTCAGCCAGGCGACGCTCGCACTCGGCGTCGTCGGGCAGCGGATAGGAGCCGGCGGGCAGGTAGTCCCGGCCTCGGCCGGAGGCCTTGAGCACGACCGCTGCCAGTGGTGCGATGTCCATGCGGCCGGCCTTGCCCTCGGCCTTCACGTAGTCGGCGGTGGCCGTGGCCCCACAGATCCGGCAGGTGGCTTGGCCCCGGCTGGAGCCGGCCGCCGGGTCAAAGCCGAGCCCGGCCGGGGAGGCGGACTCGACCACCTCGTAACCGACGGTGAGGGCTTGGCGATCCACGACCGTCCGTAGGGCTATGGACCGGCTCTTCTTGCGGGCCAGCCAGGTCTGGCGCACCAAGGGAACTCGGTGAGGCGCTAGAGCAGGATTGGGGCAGGGTACGGTCCGGGTCCACAGATAGGCAAGGGGCCGCCGGCCTCCCTCCGAGCCGCCCCCGTCCATCCGCAGCTGTTCGTTTCCCGGCCCGACGGGCGGGTACAGGTCGGCCAGCTGCTCCCAAGCCCGATCGACCCAGATCTTGCCCCATCGCCGCACGTCGTCGGCCAGCCCCGGGAAGCGCTGGGGATACTCCAGCATGCAGCGCTCGATCAGGTGAGCGACGGGGTTGAGCTCGACGGCGGTGGCCTCACAGCCGAGCCGGGCCGCCTCCAGCGGGATGGCGCCCCCGCCGGCGAACATGTCCAGCACCTTGGGAGCCATGCCGCCATTCGCGGCCAGTACCTCGTCCCGGGCCCGGTCGATGGCCGCCTGCGGTCCGCCCCAGCGGCACAGGGAGTCGAAGAAAGCCGCCTCCTCGGCGGGCTTGTGCTCCCGCCCTTCGGCCAGAACCAGCGCCGCGTAGACCGCAGCCCGAGCCGCCGCCAACGGCCGGCGAGCCCACCACAGGTGGAGCTTGCGGGGGTGGGTGGTGGCGTGACCGATCTTCTCCCGCTGAGCCACCTTGTTGATCGCAGCGATCGGCAGGTAGTCCTCGATCAGTCGACGTCCGTTCACCGGCACAGCTGCTCCTGGAGGTCGTCGATGTGGAAGCTGGCCCAGCAGGCGGCCTGGAGCTCGTGGCCCCGGTGCTTCCACGAGGCGTTCACGACCTTGAGGCCCTTCTCCTGGACGTGCTCCACGGCGGGGATGTAGTCGGCGTCGCTGCTGACGAGGAGAGCGAGGTCGTAGGCCTCTTGCCAGGCGAGCGAGAGGAGATCGGTAACGATGGCCGCGTCCACGCCCTTCTCGGGCTTGCCGACGTACTCATGGCCACAAGAGGGGCAGATGCTCGTAGTGGTGCCGCACGAGCGGCAGCGGATCGACTTGGGCCGGCTCCGCCGTTCCCGGATCTTCACGTCGAAGCTGGGCAGCCGGTCCACGAAGCTGGTGAGCCACTCTCGCAGTGGCCTCTCGGTCTCGGGGTCCACCGAGGCGTGCACGATCGTCTGTTCCAGACTCAGGTCAGCGATGAGCCCAGCTGATCGAAAGACCTCGGCCGTCTGGTTGACCAGGACCAGCGGCAGGGCCCGCCAGTCGCACTTCTCTTGCTTGGAGGTCGCGTCGTTCCACCCCAGCTGGAAGTTCCAAAAATCGACGAAGACGCGGACGCGGCTCACAGTCAACCTCTCGAACTCCCCTCGTACGCGCACGAAATACGGGGAGCCGACAAACGGCTCCCCGGGGGCACAATACGTAGCCGAACACGACTACGGGAGGTTGATGTCCTCAGGATAGCGCCTTGCCAGGCCGTGTCAATCCCCCTCGTCACCTCGTCGCCTCCTCGATGCTGGCGCCAGGCACCCGGTAGCCGGTGACCTGGGCGATCTCCGCCACGCCCTGGAGGCAGCCCCAGGGGTCCTGGACCGTCACCAGCCGTTCCCCAGCCGTGCCGGCACCGTAGACCACATAAAGCCAGTAGCCGTCTCGGAAGCGCTGGGCGGCGTACCACTCCGTCCGGTAAAGCCCCACGTCGCCGGAAGCGGCCGACCGGCCCTTCACCTCGATGCGCCGCAGGTCGACCTCACCGGTCACCGGGTCGACCGCCACCGAGCGGATGTCAAAGCCCGAGCCGTCCCTGGCCGACGACACGTCGGTCGGCTCTCGGCCCTGGGCCCGCTCGTAGGCCATGACGTGGGCCATGGCCGCCTGTTCCACGGCCGGGTCAGGTCGCAGGGTGCGGATCTCGGGGTCCTCGGGGCGATGGGGCGGGCCCACGCAGGCCGAACCCAGGTAGGTGACCGGGCCGGCCCGGACGACCCCGAGGCGGGCGAACCCGTCGAGCTTGGCCGTTCGGCGCCGCTCCAGCTCGGCGACACGCCGAGCCATGTCATCGCGGAGCAGGCGATACTGCTCCTCGCCTCGGTGCACGCGCTCGTCGTAGTCGGTCCACCGTCGCTCCAGGCTGGATCGCTCTGCCTCCATGGCTTCGGTCAGGTAGGCAGAACGCAGGTCGGCCTGGGCCAGGCGCCGGGCCCGCTCCTGCGAGGTGGCTGTGGCCTGGAGGCCGGCCCTGACCCAGTTGGTGACACTGTGCACAGACTCCGGCTCGGGGGTGTCGACCAAGCCGGCCGGGTCCAGGGTCAGGTCGTGCAGGATGTCGGGGGGTGCCAGCTGGTAGGCGCCGTCCCCGTCGTCGAGGGCGGCCACCAGCTCGGCGTAGGCGGCCTCGGGCTCGCCGGTCATCCCTTCGCCAACGACCTCGTAGGCGAGGAAGTGGATGCGGTAGGCCGAGATGGCGGCGGGATCGATGTAGGCCCCAGCCGCCCCGGGCACGCGGTCGGTCGTCAAGGCGCGCTCCAGGACCTCGGTGACGGCGGCGAAGAGCGGGTGCCCGGGCGAGCAGAGGACGGCGTCCTCGTGCTCGGGCCGGTCTCGGTGCTCCTTTCGGAACGTGAGCTTGCGGTACTCGGTGGCCGGGCGGCCGAGGCGGCGAACGCTGGAGAGAGCATCCGACCTGAGAGCCACCGGTACATGTTCAGCCCTATAGAGTCCGTCAGCCCGCGTCTCGACCCTGAGGCGGGTGCGGGCGGCAGCCGCGAGGAAGAAGGACTCGACATACTCGGGCATGAGCCGGCGCTCCTCCGAGGCCCAGTCCCGCTCTCGCACCCAGGAGACGTCCACGCTGCGGGTGGCCTGGGCGATACCGATGTCGGCCTCGTAGGCGAGGAGCCGCTGAGGGGAGATGGAGGAGATCTGGTCGAGCGAGGCCTCCAGGCGCCGGGGATTGGTGAGCGTCTCTCGCATGAGTCGCTCGAAGTCCACTCCGTTGACGGCCAACAGGTCGCCGATGACGTCGTAGACCCGACCCTGAAGGGCGACCCGCATCTCGGCCAGCTTCTCGTGGAGGCGATCGAGAAGGCGCCCCTCGATCGTGTTGGTGGCACAGAAGTTGAACACGACCACCTCGGACTGCTGGCCGATGCGGTGGATTCGGCCCATGCGTTGCTCCAGGCGGACCGGGTTCCAGGGCAGGTCGTAGTTGACCATGAGGTGGCAGAACTGGAGGTTGATCCCCTCCCCCGCCGCCTCGGTGGCCACGCAGACCTGGCGCTGCGTGCGGAATTCGTGCTGGATGGACTTGCGGGTAGCCGGTGGGTGGCCGCCGTGGATGGTGCAGACCGAGTAGCCCCACTCACGGAGGTGGCGTTCCAGGTAGGAGAGGGTGTCGCGGTGCTCGGTGAAGATGAGAAGCTTCCCCCGTCCGTCGGCCAGCTCGGCCAGCTCGGCCCGGGCCAGGCAGTCACGCAGACCGGTGAGCTTGCTCTCCTCCCCCTGGGCGATGGTGCGGTCGGCGGTGCGCACCAAGTCCCGGAGGGCGGCGACCTCGGCCCGAAGAGCCCCCACGTGCTCGGCCGCGCTGACCTCGGTGGCGGCCGCTTCCTCAGCCGCCTCGTCGGCGTCGTCGGTATCGGTCTCCTCGTCGGCAGCCTCGATCACCCGCAGCTCGGCCAGGCGGCGACGGCGCTCGGCGGGCGCCATCGCCTCCAGCTCCTCGGCCCGGCCGCTCAGGCGCTCGGCCCGCTTGTGCAGCGACGAGCGGATGGCTCCCAGGCTGGAGGCCAAGCGACGCTGGAGCACGGTGCGAGCGAGGGCGATGGCGTTGCCGCGGCTGCCAGGCGTGGACCCGAGGAACTCCCCTATGTATGCGGTCACCTCGTCGTAGAGCGCCATCTCCGAGGGCGAGAGCTCGAAGGGCTGGGTCACCACCCGGCGAGGGACGAAGAGCTCGTGGCCCCGCTCGTCGATGAGGTCCTCTTTCTGGCGGCGGAGGAAATAGGGGCTGTCGGGCAAAGCGATCTGGCGCCGGACCAGGTCGGCCGAGGAGAACTGGTCGGGGTCGAGGAGGGCGAGGAAGTGGGTGAAGCGGTCCTGGTCCCCGGAGTGGGGGGTGGCCGTGAGCAACAGGAGGCGCTCGGTCCGCTTGGACAGCTCCTCGGCCAGCACGTAGCGGCGGGTCCTGCGGACCTCGTCGCCGTAGGTTGCGGCCGAGCACTTGTGGGCCTCGTCCACGATGACCAGGTCCCAGTCGGCCCGCAGCAGGTCGGCGGCCACGTCCTCTCGCTTGGCGAAGTCGAGTGACGTGACGACCTGGGGATAGTGCTGCCAGGGGTTGCCTCCCAACTGCCAGCGGACCTGGGTGGAAGACACGACCTCGAAGCGCTCGTCGAACTTGTCCAGGAGCTCGTCCTGCCACTGGACCGTGAGGGGGGCGGGGGCGATGACGAGCGTCCTATCCACCACGCCCCGGAGCTTCAGCTCCTTCAAGAGCAGTCCAGCCATGATGGTCTTGCCCGCCCCCGGGTCGTCGGCCAGCACGAATCGCAGGCGGGGCTGGGGCAGGAGGTGGCGGTAGACGGCCTCGACTTGGTGGGGTAGGCCCCGGACACCCGACAGCGAGACGGCGAAGTAAGGGTCGTGGGCGTAGGCCAGCGCGATCCGGTGGCTCTCGACCCAGAGGAAAAGGTCCTCCGGTGAGGCGGCGCCGGCTGCCGCCGGCGCGCTGTCCAGGGCGGCCTCCAGCTCGGCCGCGGTGAGCGTGGTCTCGCTCGGCAGACCGCCGGAGGTGCGAACACGTACCAGGAGCATGTCGGGGCCGATCTCCTCCACCACCTCGACCCGCACCGAGGCGGAGAAGTGGCCACGCAGCTCGACGAGACGGTTGCGGGCGCGCTCGGCCAAGTCGGTCACCGCTTGGCCCTCACTCGATCCTGCCTCCCGCTTGGTAGCTGCCTGGTGCTGTCGTCACACCTCGTCGGTAGGGTGACGCCAGCGCTTCCCCCAGCGTACGGCCCCGGTGTGACGGGATGGCGACCATGCGTCTGATGGTGGAGCGTGACGGAGATCTGTACAGGCTCTGGGTCGAGCAAGGCGGACTCCGCCGACCGCTGCTCGTGGCCGGGGAGCGGCCGACTTGGGCCGGGGGTTGGGCCGGCGTGGATGGCGTGGGCGGGTATCGGCTGGAGGAGGCGGTCCTGGCCCTTCAGGGCTTCGGGCTCTCGCTCGCCGCGGCCCGCCGGGTGCTCCCTCGGTAGCTGACGGGCGAGACGCGCTTGCGGCGCGGCGAGGTCCTCACCGCTCGAGACCGTGGCCACGGTCTCGATCCACTACCCGAGTTGCACGACGGCGCCGGCGACGGGCAAGCTGCTCGGTCATGGGGTAGCGCCGGCGCTTCGGCGCCATCCACTGGCGCCTGGCCTGGGCCACCAGCCGGTCGACTGTCCTATCGAGCGCGTCACGACGCTCGCCAAGCTGGGCAGCTCGGGAACGAGAGGCGGGCGGCCCGAGGTCGCTCGCTGCCACCTTGGCCTCGGAGCGCCCGACGGCTCTGGCCAGGGCGTGCTCGGGGTGCTCAGTGGCCTCGTCCAGGTGGGCGTCCTCGGCCCGGCGGTCGTCTTCCACCAGGTACAACTCGTTGCCGAGCCGCCCCCGGGACAGCGCCGAGTAGGGCGTCTCCAAGAACAGGACGTCGTCGGCCAGCACGAAGGCACGGTCCAGGGTGGCACCCTGGGCCCGGTGGACGGTGAGGGCGTATCCGTGGTCGAGGTGGCCGGCGCCGAGGTAAGTGGCCGGGAGGGCCAGGTCTCGGCCGTCGTCGGTCCTCATGGTGAGCGATCCGGCCCCGAGGGCGACCCTGGTGACCCTGCCCCTGGTGCCGTTGACCACTTCCAAGCGGGAGTCGTTGCGCGTGGCCAGCACCCGGTCGCCGACGGCGAAGGAGCGCCCCTCGACGACGAGCGACTCGGCCCCGAGCTCACCCGAGCCGGCCATGCGCCCCCGGGCGGCTGCGTTGAGGGCGACCACGTCGGATCTGCGTCGGGCCAGCATGAGGCCGGACTCGCCCCTCTGGCTCGACGCCCACCAGTCCGACACCACCTGCTCGCGAACGGCGCCGGCCGACTCGGCTCGATGGAGCGCCCCGTTGTCCCGGTAGGCGTCCAGGGCCTCCTCGGCGCGGCCCGCTCGGAGGTCGGACAGCGCCTGTCGCTCCCAGACCTCGACCTGGCGGCGGTTGTCGGTGAGCTCGATGGCAGGCAGGCGCCTCAGGAGGGCGGAGAAGCTCCCACCGGCCTCGATGGACGGCAGCTGATGATCGTCTCCTACGAGAACGAGCTTGGCCCCCGAGGCCTGGGCGTGGTCGGCCAGGCGAGCGAGCTGGCGGGTACCGATCATAGCCGCCTCGTCGGCCACGATCACTGTGCCCGGCCCGAGGCGTGGGCCGCCGGGACGCTCCAGGGCCTTGAGGAGGCGGGCCAAGGTGATGGAGGGTATTCCGGAGCCGGCCTGGAGCTCGGCCGCCGCCCGGGCCGCCAGGGCGGCACCGAGGACCTTGTAGCCGGCCGACTCCCAGGCCACCCGGGCGCTGGCCAGGGCGGCAGTCTTGCCAGAGCCGGCCTGTCCCACCACCACCTCCACCCCGGCCCCCGAGGTGGTGAGGGCGGTGACCATCCCTCTCTGCTCGGCGCTGAGGGCCACCCCGGCATCGGCGCCCAGGGCCATCGCCAGGACGGCTTGGTCGACCCGGGCCACCCCGGCGTCCCGGCCACCGACCGCGGTGGCGAGCAGTCTCGCCTCGGTGAGGAGCATCTCGGGGGTGGAGTACCGCCCCTCGTCCAAGGCGGCCGGCACGACCACGCCGTCGACCCGGCGCAGCACCTCGGTCCCTTGTCCGTGGGTGAGGCTGACCACGTGGTCCGATGCCAGGAACGCCTCGGCGAGAGCCCTGGCCCGGTCCACGTCGATGCCCTGGGGGTGGGCGTTGGCGATGGCCTGGAGCACGTCCCTCGGCCCAAAGCTCGCCTCCTTGGCCGTGAGCCCCTCGGGAGATGCCAGAGTGGCGAAGAGGACATCGGCCACCGGCGAGCCGACGGCAGGGACATCCACGACGACGCTCGGCCCGGTGAGGCTGGCCAGGGCCTGCTCGTCCAGGCCGAGGGCGGTGGCCCGCTCTCGCCAGGCGGGCTCCAGCCCCTCGGGGCAGAGCTCCAGCTCCTTCACCGGCCGGGTGGCCAGGGTGGCCACCTGGGCCGCTCGGGCCGAGGACGTCCCCCGGCGCGCCATCTCGGCCTCGATGTCGGCTCGTCTTTGCGAGAAGGCCCGAAGCACGGGGACCGGGATGCCGGCCAGGTCGGCGATGCCGTTGCTGACCGGGCCCCAGCTCACCCCAAGCCGGCGTGTCAGCTCGGCCCGGAGCTGGGCCTCGTAGAGGGTGCCGGCCGTCTTGGCCTGGTGGTAGAGGGCCCGGCCATCCAGAGCCGACCAGCGCCCGTCCGGACCCCGGGTCAGGTTGGCCACCAGCACGTGGGTGTGCAGGTGGGGATCGGCGGCTCGGGAGATGCGATGCTGGAACGCTGCGGCAACGAAGCCCTCGCCGTCGACTCCGATGGTGCCGCCCTTGCCCCGCCGGGCCCGGTCGGCCACCTCCTCCAGGTAGCCGAGCGCGGCCCGCATCGCCACGTCGTGAGCCAGGCCGACCTCGCTCCTCACGTGTCCCTCGCCCAGGGCGAAGAGGAGCGAGACGGACTTGGGGGCCCGGAAGGTGAGGTCGAAGGCCGCCACCCTGATCTTGCTCTGGGCCCGGGTGAGGAGGTCGCCGCTCCCCGGGTGGCGCCCGGCCATGACGGCCAGCAGGCCCTCGGCTCCGACCTGGCCGGCCAGGCCGAGGCGGGCTGCCCCCTGGCCGAGCCACTGGCCGGGGGCTTCCTTGGCTCCGAGGTAGTAGTCCTCCGGGGCCTCGGCCACCTTGTCCAGGTAGTAGGTGGGGTTGGCCTTGCCGATGCTCAACGTGGCGGCCACCCCCCAGTCCCGATGACATTGGCAGGGCTGGCGCTGGCAGCAGCGACGTCGCCGGCGACCCTGCTGGACGGTGCGGCCGCCAGGGGCACCCCAGGTGCAAGTTCGTGTGGGTGGCTGGGGGTGGGGTTCGGGGTGAGCTTGCGGGCGAGGGTGGAGCCGGCGGCAAGCGAGGTGCCAGCAAGCGGAGGACCCGGATGTCGAGGCCTGCCGGGCGCGAGAGCCAGGACGCGGGGAGTGAGCGCAGGGCTTGGATGGCGAGGGCGGCCGGGCGCCAGAACGAGGTCTCGGCCGGGAGTGAGTGAGGTGCCTCGGGCGACGAGACCAGGACGAACGGGGTTCGAGGAGCGCAGGTCGCCACGTCGGCGACCGTGGATGTGCTCGCGACCGGGGTCGCGGCCGGCCCTCACGGGAAGGAGCGGCGGCGAGCAGGCCGTCGTCCCTGTCTCGGCCCACTGATCCACCGCACGGGCATCCCCGGAGCCCCGCTGAGCCTGCATGGGCTGAGCGTGACGAGCAGACCTTGCCGCCAACCTGGCCCGCACCCTTGACGACGAGGTCCGGGCCAACGCCTGGGCGGCGACGACCGCGACCGGCTACCTTGCCCGGTCCCTTGACGGGCGACCTCTGGTGTCATTCGATGCCGTCCCGCCGAGCGAGGCGGCCCTCCCCGTCGAGCCGGGAAGCCCCGGGCGTGGGCGCACTCAGGGGGGCTACCGCCAGTGCCGGCCGTCGCGTCCGAGAACCCCTATCCGTCGCCCGGCTCGGGGACGCTGAGGAGGCACTCGCTGACCTGGCCGCTGTCGCCTGGGCGACCTCCGTCAAGGTTGCCGGCAAGGCTTGCCCAGCTTGGGCAAGGTTGCCGGCAAGATTGCCGGCAAGGCCCCACCCGCACCCTTGGGCCATGACCATCGACCCGAACCGCCCACGGCAGCACCCCATGACCGGCCCCGAGACCCAAGCCCTCCAGGTCGGGGGCCAGCTGGTGGCCAAGCTGGAGCTCCGACGTCCCCTCTCCCAGGACCTCCCCGAGGTTGTGCTCGCCCTCCGGGACAGCCATGGCTGGAGCCTCCTGGTCGTGAGCCGCCAAGAGCGTTGGCGAGAGGATGGGGAGCTGGACAAGGCCTCCGCCCGGGTCTGGACCGAGAGCCACCAGGACCTGACCCATCTGCGGGCGTCGGTCGAGGGGCGCTGGGAGGCCGGGGCGTGGTGGGAGCTGCTGGAGGCCGGCCATGGCGCTGACGCCGAGCTGCGTGCCGCCTGGCTGCCCGAGCGCCTTGACCGAGACCTCGCCGGCGCCAGCCTCCGTCGCCCCGACCTTGCGGTGGCCGCCGGCTACCTCGACCCCCGGCCGTTGCCCGCCCCGGGGCGGGCCGATGCCGATTGGCGGGCGACTGCCCTGGCCGATGCCGCCGCCCACCTCCTGGAGCTGGGCTGGCGGGTCGAGGACCGCCTCGTCACCGTGGCAGCCGACGACCCCGGCCACGCCGTTGTCGGTGCCCTGGCCCTGCACCGCCACGGCACGGCCGTCTCGGTCGTGGTCCGGGTCGACGACTACGGCGAGGTGTTCATCCGACGGGCCGGCTCCGGCGAGGTCCGGCCAGGGCCACCCGGGCCGAGGACCCAAAGCGGCGACCGCCACCGTCGCCAGCTGCAGCGAACCCGCGAGACAGCCCGACGGGCTGAGCGGGACCGCAGCGGGGGGCCGGAGCGGTGACACTCACTCCCGAGCAACGGAGCCTGCGCGCCCGCATCGCTGCCTATACCCTCCATGCCACCCACGATCCCAAGGAGACGACCCGGGCGGCCCGGGACGCCTTCCTCCTCCGGTTCGAGCGCCAGGTGGACCCCGAGGGCCGCCTACCGGCGACCGAGCGCCGGCGCCGGGCCGAGGCCGCCCGCAAGGCCTACTTCACCGCCCTGGCCCTCAAGTCGTCCAAGGCCCGCCGGAGGAGGACGGCCTGAGTCAGCCGCCGGACGGCAACTCTGATGGCCAACGCACCCGTGCGGGGAGAGCCTGGTGCATGCTGGCCACGGGGGCCTCCAAGTTCAGCCGTTGGGGATAGAGCTCCGACCTTCACAGCCGATCTCGGCCTTCACAGTCGGTCCCCAGGCAGCAGTCGGCGGTAGGCGTCCCGGGCCCTCTCGTCCGCGGCCGAGGCGCCATAGCGGTTGAGCATCTGGCGCGAGCGCCACCCAGCCAGGCGCATGAGGTCGGACTCGCTGCCGCCCTGGGACAGCCAGGCGTGGGCGAAGGTGTGGCGCAACTGGTGGGGGTGGATGGCGGGGATCCCGGCCTGGCGGCAGCGCCGCCGGATGACCTGGGCGACGCCCGAGTCGGTGAGGCCGCCCTTGGGGCCGAGCCAGAGCGCGGAGACGCCCGCACCGGGGTGGCGGGCCCGGGAGCGCAGGTAGCGGTCCAGCGCCTGGGCCGTCTTGGGGCCGAACGGGACAGCCCGGGGTCGGCGTCCCTTGCCCACCACGCCCACGACCGACAGCTCGAAGTCCAGGTCCTCGACCCGCAGCCCGGTCACCTCGGCCAACCGGCAGCCGGTGTCGAGGAAGACCCGGACGATGGCGGTGTCCCTCCGGTCGTCGAAGCCCTTGCCCGAGCAGGTCCTGAGCAGGGCCCGGAGGTCGTCGTCGCCCACCACCGGGACGGGGACCTCGGGGATGGACGGTGGCGTCATCCTGGCCATCGGGTTGCGGGCGACTTCCCCCTCCTCCTCCAGCCACTTCATGAGCTGCTGCAAGCAGCGGTAGCGGGTGGCGGCCGTCGAGGGGGTCCAGCGATCGAGCTGATCGGCGATGAACGCCTCGACGTGCTCCCTAGTGATCCTCTCTGGCTGGGTCGGCATGCCGGCGTCGCTCAGGAACTCCGCGAACATCTGTGCCGTCTCCATATAGGACCGCACCGTCCGAGGCGAGCGGTTGCGGGCCCGCAGGGACCGTTCGAACGACGGGATCAGCGGGGTCAGGTCCCCGACCTCGCCGGCTGTCGGTGTCTTGGCCATGGCCACCCCTCGGCGCCGGTGAGCCCTCAGGGAGGGGCTCTCAAAGTCCCAGAGTTATCATCTCTAGGAGCGGTGCGCAACCCGGGCACAACGATAGCCCCTCACAAAGTTGCTGGTGAGAGGCTATTTGAGCCCGAGAGGGGACTTGAACCCCTGACCTGCTCATTACGAGTGAGCTGCTCTACCACTGAGCTACCCGGGCCGTGGGGTCAGCCTAGGGGATGGGCGGCACCCTCGACCGGGGTTCCCCGGCCCGGCGTGTGAGCCGGCGGCCGGGGCCATCCAGATCGTCACGACGGCACGGGTGATGCGCCCTCCGTAGCGTGGGGGCATGCCAAGGAAAGCCAGCATCATCGAGCCCTACGACCGGGGGATGCTCGAGGTCGGTGACGGCCAGGCCGTGCACTGGGAGACCAGCGGCAACCCGAGCGGCAAGCCGGCGGTGGCCCTCCACGGCGGACCGGGCAGCGGCCTGTCGGCGGGGCGCCGGCAGAGCTTCGACGCACGGCGGTACCGGCTGGTCCAGCTCGACCAGCGCGGATGCGGGCGCAGCACGCCGCCGGTGGCCGACCCGACCACCACCTTGGCGACCAACACCACCTCGCACCTGATCGGCGACATCGAACGGCTCCGCGAGCATCTCGGCATCGACCGCTGGCTGGTGTGGGGCGGCTCGTGGGGGGCCACCCTCGCTCTGGCGTACGCCCAGCAGCACCCCCAGCGGGTCAGCGAGATGGTGCTGGTGTCGGTCACCATGACCCGCCCGAAGGACGTGCGCTGGCTGTACCACGACGTGGGGCGGCTGTTCCCCGAGGCGTGGGAGCGCTTCTCGGAGGGCGCTGGGCATGCCGAGGACCTGGTCGTCGCCTACGACCGGCTGCTCAACGGGGACAGCGACCCGGCGGTGCGGGAGCAGGCTGCGAGGGACTGGTGCGACTGGGAGGACACCGTGGTCTCCCTGGAGGAGGGGTGGTCGCCCAACCCCCGCTACGTCGACCCGGGATTCCGGATGACCTTCGCCCGGCTGTGCGCCCACTACTTCTCCCACGCCGCCTGGCTCCTGGACGGTGAGCTGCTCGACGGCTGCCACCGCCTGGCCGCGATCCCAGCGGTGCTGGTCCACGGGCGGCTGGACCTCGGGTCGCCCGCCGACGTGCCCTGGATGCTCGCCCAGGCCTGGCCCGGCGCCGAGCTGCACCTGGTCGGCACCGGGCACCACGGCGGCGTCGAGATGACCGAGCGCATGAGCGCTGCGCTCGAGCGCTTCGCCCGATCCTGACGTCCGCCTTTCGGCCCAGGCGGCCCTGGCCGAAGTGGGCCGCGATGACGCCCCCCGCAGCGTCGTGCCCCGGCCCGGCGTCGAGCTGCTACCGGCGCCCGGCGCCGGCGCCGAGGGCGGACAGCCGGAGCAGGAGGGCCTGGAGCCACAGCGCCTCGCTGGGGTTGCGGTCGAGGTCCCGGCCGGCCTGGTCGAGGAGCGCCACCGCGGCAGCCGCCGGGGGGGCCGGGGGGGCCGCGGGGGCCGGGGG
>JBOGGR010000458.1:0-6601 GCA_050744025.1 Acidimicrobiales bacterium | reverse complement strand
TGCTCCGTCGCCCGGAGGAGCCCACGCCGCGGGTACACATAGCGGCGCCGGCCCACACTGTCTCGACCCTCATTTCAGTCCCGACTAAAGAAAGCAGGCACACATCATGAGCAGCATCACCATCATTGGCCTGGGGAACATGGCTCGTGTCCTGGCCACCCGTGCCCTCGCCGGCGGCAACACCGTCGAGGTCATCGGCCGTGACGCGGCCAAGGCCGCTACATTGGCCCGTGAGCTCGGCGGCGGCACCACCACCGGAACGATCGATAGCGCCCCTGCCGGCGACATCGTCATCCTCGCCGTGCCCTACGCGAGTGCCGCACCGATCGTCACCCAGTACGGGGACGCATTGACCGCCAAGGTCATCGTCGACATCTCCAACCCCTTCGATCCCAGCCACACCGGGCTCGTCACCCCCGACGACAGCTCCGCCGCAGAAGAGATCGCCAAGGTCGTCCCCGCTGGCGCGCACGTCGTCAAGGCGTTCAACACCCTCTTCGGCCACGTCCTCGCCGCCGATCAGACCGGGGGTCGCCCGTTGGACGTGTTCATCGCCGGCGACGACGCCGAGGCCAAGGCACGGGTGTCGTCGTTCGTCGAGAGCCTCGCCCTGCGTCCACTGGATACCGGCGGCCTGAAAATGGCGCGTTGGTTGGAGGGAGCGGGCCTGTTGATGGTCGCCTTGCTTGTCGGCAACGCCGTCAACGACAACAACTTCTGGCTCGCCGTCACCACTCTCGGCTGAGCACACCCGCGCCCGCCGCCCTCGCACCAGCTCACCTCGACCATCAGGACGACCACAGGCGACCCCCATGTCCGCTACCACCCAGGCCATCGCCGATCTCACCAACCTCGCTTTGCAGACCGGCGGCGTGCTGGTGGGCAACAAGATCACCCTGCTGGACCGCAGTTAGCCTCGACGTCGACCTCGAGACCGAAGACATCCGGCTCCCTGACGTCAGCCGCCTGACCGAGGCGAAGGTAGATGAGATCGTCGAACGAGTCCATAGTCGTCACCCCGGCCGGCCCTCGGTCAGCGGTGGCCGGGAACGCGCGCCGGTCATGACCGTGCGCGTCACTCGTGCGGCTCGGGCCGCCCTGGAGGAGATCGCCTCAGCCCAAGGCCGGCGGCTGGCTGACGTCAGCCGGGATGCACTCGACGAGTACATCCATCACCACGCTGGCTGAGCGCCTGGGATCCGCTCCCTCCCCGCGTCGCAAGGCCATCCACCGCCGGGACTCGAGCAGGACGGGCCGGTCGATCTCGAAGAGGACCACGTCCGCGGGCAGTCCGAGCCGCAAGGCCCGGGTGTCCATCCCTGCAGCCACCAGCACCACCTGCGGGAGCCAGGCTCGCACGTCCGTCCACCGATGGGTGAGTGGGACACCCGATCTACATATCGTCTACAGTTGTCCCATGGCCTCCGAGGACACTACGACCGTTCGAGTCCGCCGGCTGGACTCCGAACGCCTGCAATCGCTCGCCAAGCACCGCCAGACCACGGTCATCGACGTACTCCACTCGGCCATCGACGCGTTGGAACGCCAAGAGTTCCTGCGCGGCCTCAACCAGGACTACCAGCACCTGCGCAACAACCCCGAGCGCTGGCAGCAATACCTGGCCGAGCGTCAGGAGTGGGACGCCCTGGCTTGATCTGGCGAGGGGAGGTCTACGACGTCGACTTGGGTCAGCCGGTGGGCCACGAGCCAGCCTTCGTGCGGCCCGCCGTCGTGGTGTCGGTCGACATCCTCAACAACGGTCCTGGCCAGCTCGTGGTGATCGTGCCCGTCAGCTCCGTCGCCTACGGGCTCCGAAGTCATGGCGAGCTGGAACCTGGCTCCAGTGGCTTGGACCATACGTCCTACGCACGCTGTGATCAGCTGCGGGTGATCTCGACCGGCCGGCTGTCGTCCCGGCGTGGGATGGTCACGCCCGACGGGCTGGGTGGTATCGACCAGGCGTTGCGGTTCGTCCTCGACCTCTGAGGTTGTGTCGCTTGCCCACTGATCATCACTATCCGTGCGGGGGCCGTGCACTGCTCGTTGGCGTCGACAGATCGATGAGGGAGGGCAGCCGGGGGTCGAGGAAGTGCGTGATCGTGCTGATCCGGTTGCGGCGGAGCGTGAGGACCAGAACGCCGGTGGGCTCGCCGACAAGGGACGACATGAAGGCGAGCTGGCTGTTGGCCCGGGTGGGTAGCAGCTCGAAGTGGCGCCCGCTGCGCGAGGTAGCGCTGGCGCGCAGGAAGGCGGAGATGGCGTTGGGCCCGTGGTACTCGTGCGGTGCGGGAGGCATGGCCAGCCAGGCGTCGTCGGTGAGCAGGGCGACGACTCCATCGACGTCGTCGTCCGCGAACGCCCGGGCGAAGCGGCGCCCGAGGTCGTGCTCGGCTGCCGAGCCGGGCTGCGGCAGCGCGTGCGGTGCGACCGGGCGCTCCCGGTCGAGCCCCGCCCGCCCGCGTTGCAGCAGGCCCTTGACCGCGGTCGGGGTCACCGAGAGCATGCCGGCGACCTCGGCGGTCGAGAAAGCGGGCACGTAGCAGAGGACTACGACGGCAGTCTGGCGGGGCGGGAGCCGCTGCAAGGCGGCGATGAACGCCAGCTCGACGGTTTCGAGCCTCTGGAACGTGCTCCGCTGGCCCGGCCGCGCTGTCGGGCAGCTGGTCGAGCCAGGTATCGGGGTAGGGCTGCAACCACGTGAGGTCCCCGCGACGTGACGGCTCGGGCGGCTCGAACGGCGGCACCGGGGGGGGAGGGCGGCGCTTGGCGTCGCGGATGGCGTTCAAGCAACGGTGGGTGGCGATGCGATACAGCCAGGCGCGCAGCGACGAGCGGCCGGCGAAGCCGTCTAGGCCCCGCCAGGCCGCGGTCATCGTCTCTTGGAGGAGGTCGTCGGCGTCGGCGACCGAGCCGAGCATCCGGTAGCAGTGCACGTGCAGTTCCCGCCGGTAGGGCTCGGTGAGGGCGGCGAACGCGTCCTGGTCGCCGGCACGAGCGCGATCGAGTACGACGCCGCTCATTGCACCCATCGTGCCAGCCCGTGGAGCTGCTGGCCTCGGTCGAGCGTTCCGTTCGCCGGCCGGGCGGTGTCTCAACCTGTGACGACGAACCACGAGGAGGCAACGATGAGCGAGACGAGCGAGCAGGTGGTGCACGCCTATTACGAGACCTTCAAGCACGGCATGGCGTCGTTCGATGAGGGTCGCCTGCGGGCGATCCTGGCGCCGGAGCTCGCGTTCGAGGGTCCGATCGCAGGTCACCGCGTCGGGGCGGAGGTGTTCATCAAGGGCGTCGCCGGGTTCGCCGAGACGATGAAGAACCTGACCATGCTCCATCAGTTGCAGGCTGGGAACGAGGCGGCCGCGCTCTACGATGCCGAGATGCCCGGCGGCTCGGTCCGCTTCGCCGAGTTCTTCCAGGTCTCCGACGGCAAGATCCAGTCGCTCAGGCTGCTCTACGACACCAGCGAGTACCGCGCTCGAGGCGGCCGGTGAGGAGTCCGGTGGCCTACGACAAAGACCTGGCCGATCGCATCGGTGACCTGACGGCGCATGAACGGGTGGGTGCGTGTGACGCCCGAACGACGGGTGGCCTACACCCGGGCCATGTTGACGAAGCGGGCGTAGTGCTCCAGGAAGGCGAGCTGGGCGATCCCGGTCGGGCCGTTGCGGTGCTTGGCCACGATGACCTCCGCCGTCCCCCGGTCCGGCGAGTCCGGGTTGTACAGCTCGTCCCGGTAGATGAAGAGCACCACGTCGGCGTCCTGCTCCAGGCTGTTGTGGGCGACGATGCCGTTGGCGAGGAAGTTGTGGGTGCCGGAGACGGTGGCGTCGAGCACCGGCTGCTCCCCCAGGGGATCGACGGCAACCACCTCGTCCCACAGCACGCGGGGCTCGGCCGGCGCTTCTGCCCGGTCGGGGCCCGGCGGGCTCCCGAGGGCGGCGATCCGCGAGCCGGGGCCCAGGTCCCCCAGCGCGACCCAGCCGTCGATGCCACGGAACGGATGGTTGGCCGTCGCCGTCACGGTCCGCCCGGCAGCGAGCCGCATGCGGAAGACGGGCCTGACGCCGCTCGGGAACACGTGGCTCATGACGCCGCCCACCAGCTCCCCGCTCTCGCCGAGGGTCCACACCGGGACGTCCTTCGCACCCTCGTCCAGGAGCCGACCGAGGGTGACCTCGGTCCCCGTATCGGCCCGGAGCACCCGGGTGCCGGCGACGAGGCATCCCGACTCCCGCAGGTCGGCCAGCACGGGGCGCTTGTCGGCCCGCATCTCCAGGTTGCGGGAGAGCTGGGACAGGGCCACGACCGGCACCTTCAGCTCCCGGGCCAGGATCTTGAGCCCTCGGCTGATCTCGGACACCTCCACCTGGCGGTTCTCAGCGGTGTGGCGTCCGGACATGAGCTGGAGGTAGTCCACCACCACCAGGCCCAGCCCCTCCCGGCTCTTGAGCCGGCGGGCCTTGGCCCGGATGTCCATGACAGTCGTGTTGGGGTTGTCGTCGATGAACATCGGCGCCTCGCCGAGGCGGCCGGTGGCGTGGCCGATCTTGGTCCAGTCCGCCTCCAGCAGGCGGCCCGTCCGCATCCGGGAGGAGTCGACCCTGGCCTCCCCGCACAGCAGTCGCTGGGT
The DNA here is from genome assembly GCA_050744025.1 of Acidimicrobiales bacterium. GTDB lineage: Bacteria > Actinomycetota > Acidimicrobiia > Acidimicrobiales > JAJPHD01 > JBOGGR01. The sequence goes on along the minus strand of JBOGGR010000458.1, from coordinate 1,968 downwards.
GATCTCCAGGTGGCTCATCTCGAGCGAGAACACCAGCACCGGCGTGTGGCGGTCCATCGCCGCGTGGGCAGCGAGCCCGAGGGCGAAGCTGGTCTTGCCGGCACCCGGACGGGCCCCGACGATCACCAGGTTCGACGGCTGGAGGCCGGCCAGCCTCTCGTCCAGGTCGTGGTAGCCGGTCGGCACCCCGGTGATCGTGTCTCCCCGCTCGTAGAGGGCCTCCAGGCCGTCCAGGGTCTGGCCCAGCAGGTCCCGCAGGGGCAGCAGGGTGTCCACCGAGCGGCGCTGGGCCACGTCGAACACCAGGGTCTCGGCCCGGTCGATGGCAGCGGTCACGTCCTCTGGGACGGAGTAGCCGAGCTCGGCGATCTCGGCCGCCACGCCGATCAGCTTGCGCAGCAGGGCGTGCTCCTCCACGATCCGGGCGTACCGGGCGGCATTGGAGATCGCCGGGGTGTTGGCCTGGAGCGAGATGAGCGCGGCCGGCCCACCCACCGCCTCGAGGAGGGCGGCCCGGCGCAGCTCGTCGGCGACGGTCACCGGGTCCGCGGGCTCCCCCTGGCCGTAGAGGGAGACGACGGCGTCGAAGATGTGCCCGTGGGTCGGCTTGTAGAAGTCGCCGGCGGAGCAGGTCTCCACGCCTACGGCTATCGCCTCCCGGGAGAGCAGCATGGCCCCCAGTAGGGACTCCTCGGCATCGAGGTCGTGGGGGATGGCTCGACCCGTGCCGGCGGGGCGCTCGGGGGGGCGGTCGGCGGGGCGCACCCGGCGGGCGGCTTGGAGGGGCTGGACCACGGCGGTTCACCCTCTCCCACGCGGCCTGTGGGGTGCCAGGGGACGACCTGTTGATCTTGGGGCGATTCCGGTGGATGACCGGCCGGCCGGCCCTGGGCTCGGGAACATATGTTCCCAGTGTAGGGCGAGCCTGTATCAGCCTGCGGCGACGACCTCCACGGTCACCCGGAACTCCACGTCGGGGTGCAGCTTGACCGGGACCTCGTGGACGCCGAGGGTCCGGATGGGCTCCTCGATGGCGAGGCGCCGGCGATCCAGCTCGACCCCGGTCTGAGCGGCCACCGCCTCGCTCACGTCGGCTGCCGTGACCGATCCGAACAGCCGGCCGCCCGTCCCGGCCCGGGCCGGGACGCGGACCACGGCGGGCACCAGCTGGCGGGCGACCGCCTCAGCGCCCTCCCGGGCCCGGGCGTCCTTCACGTCCCGGGACCGGCGCATGGCGCCGGCCTGGGAGGCGATCCCGGGAGTCGCAGCCATGGCCTGGCCCCTCGGGACCAGGTAGTTGCGGGCGTAGCCGTCAGCCACCTCGACGATGTCGCCGCGCTTGCCCAGCGTCCCCACGTCGGCCCGCAGGACGACTCGCACCTGCCTACTCCTCCCCGCCGAGGCCGAGCTCGTCACCGCCCGGCCCGGCGCCGACGAGGGCGTCGGCCGTCTCGGGGTCGGGGAGCGGTCCACCGGTCTCGACCAGGGCCGGCGCCGGCCCACGGCCCCGGTCGCCGCGGTCCCCGCGGTCCCCGCGGTCGCCCCGGTCCCGGCCCCGGCCCCCCGTCCGCTCGCTCGTCGTGCGCTGGGTGTAGGGCAGGAGGGCGAGCTCCCGGGCAGTCTTGATGGCGACCGCCACGTCCCGCTGGTGCTGGGCGCAGTTCCCGCTCACCCGCCGGGCCCGGATCTTGCCCCGGTCGCTCATGAACTTGCGGAGCAGGTTGACATCCTTGTAGTCGACCCAGTCCACGTGGTCGGAGCAGAAGACACAGACCTTCTTCTTGCCCCGCCGGCCCGTGTCCTTGGGGGACCGCTTCGAGCCCCGGTCCCGATCGTTGTTGCGTGCCACCTAGAACGGCTCCTCGTCGTACGCGTAGCCGCCGGCCGGGGCCGGGGCCGCAGCCGGGGCCGCAGCTCCGGCCTCGGCGGGAGCCCCGGCGGGAGCCCCGGCGGGAGCCCCGGCGGAGG
>JBOGGR010000457.1:0-8460 GCA_050744025.1 Acidimicrobiales bacterium | reverse complement strand
GGCTACGGGTGCCGGCCCGGCCCGGGCCGGCACCCGTGACGCCCCCCCCGGCACCCGTGACGGCGCCCCGAGCCCGGCCTCGCCGGGCTCGGGGCTGCCCGGCCCCGAGGAGAGGGACGAGCTGGCGAGGGCGGTCGAGAGGGCGAGGGAGGCGGGAGAGGCCGCGGCCACCCTCCGGGGCCGGCTGGGCCGGCGCCCGGCCCTGGGCCGGGAGATGGCCGATGCCGATGCCAGGGCCCATGACCTCGACGCGGAGCTGGCCGGCCTGCGGGACCGCTTGCACGAGCTCGCCTACCAGCCCGACGACATGGAGAAGGCCACCAGGTCGAGGGACGAGGCCAGGGCGGAGTCGGCAGCCGCTGCAGCCGCGACCCAGGCCGCCCAGGTGGCCGCGGCTGGAGCGAGGGCCAGGGCCGACGCCGCCGTCGCGGCCGTGGAGGCGTGCGCCGAGCAGCACCGGCGGGCCGGCGAGCTGGGTGAGGACGTTCGCCACGTCAGCCGGGCGGCCGAGCTGCTGGGGGCCTTTCGCAACGCCGTGGTCGGAAGCGTCGGCCCCCGCCTGTCGGCCCAGGCAGCCGAGCTGTTCGCCGAGCTCACCGACCACGAGTACGACCGCCTGGAGGTCGACCCCGAGACCTACGAGATCCAGATCCGGGACCAGGGCCACGCCTACGGGATGGACCGGTTCTCCGGCTCGGAGACCGATCTCGCCAACCTGGCCCTGCGGGTGGCGATCAGCGAGCAGATCCGGTTCCAGTCGGGGGGGGCGGTGGGCCTGCTGGTGCTGGACGAGGTGTTCGGGCCCCTCGACGACGAGCGCAAGGAGCGGATGCTGCTCGCCCTCGACCGACTGCAGGGGCGCTTCCGCCAGGTCCTGGTCGTCACCCACGACGGCGACATCAAGGAGCAGCTGCCGGGCGCCATCGAGGTGGTGAAGCTGCCGGGCCGGCGGGCCACCGCCCGGGTGCTGTAGTCGGGCCGAAGCTGCCCGCCGCCTGGCGATGTTCACGTCGCTCTCGTCCGTTCACGCCAACTCTCGCCGCAGTTCGGGATCGGGGTCGTGTGTCCAGACCGTTCGGTCCGTTGATCCGCTGTCATGGCTACCGTTATCCCATGACCGATGCACCTCCTCAGGTCAAGCCGAAGCTCGACCTCGTGATCCTCGACTGCCCCGACGCCCTGGCGCTGGGTCGCTTCTATGCCGACATCCTTGGCTGGGAGATAGAGGACGGGTCTGACTCGGACTTCACCACCCTTGTGCCGCCCGGTGGTGGGCTCAGCCCCGAGAACCCAGAGGGGCGTACGACGCTTGCCTTCCAGCGAATCGACGACTGGGTAGAGCCGAGCTGGCCCGGCGGCACTCATCCCCAGCAGTTCCACCTCGACCTCTCGGCTCCCGACATCGCTGTGGCCGAACCGGCCGTCGTAGCAGCGGGCGCCCGCGTGCATCCTCACCAGCCGTCGAGGGACGGGCACTTCCGGGTCTACCTCGACCCAGTCGGGCATCCGTTCTGCCTCATCGGAGGCTGACAGGGCTCTTCCGCCGCGGATCTTGGCAAACCCGCCCGGAGAGTGCCTCGCTGGCCGATGGTCAACTGCTACAGCCGTCTCCGGGGCCCGAGGTCCTGAGCGGCTGGACCGAGGGCCCGAGGTGGGCCATGGGCTGAGCCGGGCGGTCGGCGTCGAGTCGTCGGGCGCCCGTTGGGCCGCCCCGAACCCGCCCGGCCGCCGCAGCATCTCCTCCGCAACCGACTCACCAGCTCGCCACAGAACGCCAGCAGGTCCTGTGGCAGCTCGACCAGCCGACCCTGAGAGCGGTGAAGGTCCCTGGGTGTGAGCCGAACCCTGACTGCCGACCGAAAGCGGATCCCTATCCGGTCGGCGTCCTGCGTTCGATTCCGAGGATCAATGTCAAGGCGGCTTCGAGCTGCTCCATGTCGGCCGGGGTAACGCGCCCAACCCGGCGTACGAGCCGCGAGGGCACAACGGCTCTGACCGCTCTGCAGACCGCGCGGCTTGCACGGTCGATGCCGGCCGCAGGCGCGATCTCGACACGAAGCGCCGACGGAGCCAGCGAGCTCGACAGCGGGACCACGACGATCAGCTCGCCCGGTGCGCCGGTGCTCAGCTCGTCGACGGAGGCGACGATGGCGGGACGCGTCTTGCCCGGTTCGCCAGCCCGTCCTGCACCGAGAGCGACGATCCAGACGTCCCCACGACGTGGCGCTTCAGTCGACGCCATCCTCGAGCGTGGTCTCCCACTCCTGCAGCTCAGCTCGGGCGTCCGGATTCTGCTCGTCAAGGCGGTTGGCCTCGTGCTCCGAGCGCCAGATGGCGTCGCGCCGACGCTCTTCGGCAATCTCGCCGAGCAGTGCCGCCACCGACACTCCGCGCTGGCGCGCCTGCGCAGCGAAAAGATCCCGGGTCGCTCGGGTCACCCGGATCGTGCTCGTCTCGGTGGCCATGTCGCCACAGTGTAGCGCCTCGACATGGCGATGTAACGGCCCTCGGTCAGCTCAGCGGCGACTGGAGGACGAGTGGTCCAGCTCCTCATGAGGGGCGGGGATCAGGTGGGCACGGGCGGTGTCAATAGTGGCACCCCGAATGCCGGGCCAGCCACTCAGGCGCCCCGGAGCGGGCCGCGCCTGAGGGCACTGGGAGCCCTGCCGGCGGCCCGGCTACCCGGCGCGGGCAGGAACGACCCCGGCCCCCACCTGCTCCACCTGCGTCGCGGACCCACCTTCGACGGTCACCCACGACCTCCGGCCGACCGACCAGTACAGCACGTAGCCGACGATGCGGGCCTGGGGAGCGGCAGGGTTGGGCGAGGGCACCTTGTAGAAGTCGAGCAGGAGAGCAGGATGGCCACCGACGGTCACATGGCTGATGGCCCGCGGGTACTCGGTCGCTAGGCCGACGACCTTGGGGGTCCCGGTGGTCCCGCCGACCATCTCGTCGACCTCGATGTTCGCGCCCGTGGAGGTCACGAAGTTCTTCGCCCGATACGTGCTCCCGGCGGCCAGCCACTGGCTGGGGCCTTGCATGCTTCGCGAGCCAGCAAGCTCGTAGCCGGGGGGAAGCCAGGTCACCGCCAGGGTCGGGGACGACCCCACGTATGCGAGGACCTGGGCGTGCAGCGGCTCGGAAGGAGCGACCGGCCGGGTCTGACGGGCACCGGTGGAGGTCGATCCGGTGGCCAGTGGGGTCTGGCGGGCACCGGTCGAGGTCGATCCGGTGGTGGCCAGGTATGCCCCACCTGCCCCGGCGGCGAGCACGGCGGCGGCCGCCACCCCGAAGAGCAGGCGTCGCGCCCCGGCGGCGCGGCGGGGAGCCCTGGGGTCCTCCGGCGACGCCATCATCCGAGGCCCCGGCACCCGAACGCCCGGAGGTGGGCGCCGGCCCGCTCGCCGGCCCGCTCGCCGGCCCGCTCGGGAAGCCACGCCGTCCTCCGGCGACGCGATCGCCGCTCGCAGGACCGCCTCCGCCTCCTCGAGCGCTCGAGCCGGCAGCGGGTCGACCTTCCCGAGCCGCCTCACCAGCTCCATCTCGTCCACGATCATCGGGCCTCCTTCATGGCGCCGGACTTCACAGCATTGAGCTCGTTCAAGAGAGCGACCATCCCCGGAGCGTCCCGCAGGGCCAGCCGGGCCCGGTGCAGGTGGAAGCGCGCCGTCCCGGCTGGCATGCCGAGAGCCCTCCCGGCGTCGGCGACGCTCAGCTGCTCCCACACCACCAGCAGGAGGACCTCCCGCTCGTCGGGTGGCAGGTCCTTCACGGCCCTCCGCAACAAGGCGGCGCCGTCGATCCGCTCGTCCACCTCTGGCCATGGGTCCGCCAGCACAGTGGGGGTCGTTTCCCGAGCGGGCCCCTGGTCGGTCCGGTGCCCCCAATGGGAGCGGAGGACGTTGCGGGCGATGCCGAACAGCCAGGGCCTGGCATCAGGGAAGGAGCGGTCGTATGACCCCCGCGAGCCGAGCGCTGCCACCCACACCTCGCTCAGCAGGTCTTCGGCCGGGCCGGAGCCGGCACGACGCACCAGGTAGGCGGACACGGCCTCCCCATGGCGGTGCACCACCTCCACGAAGGCGCTGCCGTCGCCGACCAGCGACCAGCCGATCAACTCTGCGTCGGACGCCACACGGCCCTCCTCGCCTGCATCGCCCTGCACCCTGTACTTGTCGAGGTGGCCCGCGAAGCGTTGAGCGGGGCCGATTACGACCCGATGACGGCGCCTCTATCGGTGCGCGGGGCCCCGGCTCGCCAGGAGCCGCCCGGCGCCTCAGGCGTCGCGGTGCGCCGTGACGAGGACGGCCGCGACCACGGCCGCCGCGGCCCAGGCGCAGAACACCCCGAACCCTGCCCAGGGCCCGAGGGCGTGGGCCTGGCGGTGGACGCTCATGACCTGCTGGCCGGCCTCGCTGGGCAGGATCTTGACGATGACGTGCTGCCAGGACTGGGGGAGGGCGGCGGTGATGCCGGGGAGGACCAGGATCAGGCCGAACAGCGCCGCGATGCCACCGGCCGTGCGGCGGATGAGGGCTCCCAGACCGAGGGCCAGGAGCCCCAGCACGGCCAGGTAGAGCCCCCCGCCGATCACGGACCGGAGCACGCCAGGGGCTCCGATGGTGGTTTGGATCGACTGGCCGGACAGGATGGTCTGGCCGACGAAGAAGGCGATGAACGAGGAGATCATGCCCACGACCAGGGCCACAGCGGCGAAGACGGCGGCCTTGGCCCACAGGACCACGCCCCTCTGGGGCACGGCCGCGAACGTGGACCTGATCATGCCGGTGCTGTACTCGGAGCTGATCACGAGCACGCCGAGCACCCCGAGGGCGAGCTGGGCGAAGTTGATCCCGACGAGGCTGAGGCCCGCAGGGTCCACCGTGAGCCGGTCGGCCGCGCTGAGCTGGTTGTAGCGGGAGACGAAGGCGGCGCACACGGCGGCTCCGATGCCGATGGTCCCGGCGATCGTCACGACCAGCGTCCAGAAGGTGGAACGGACCGAGCGGATCTTCGTCCACTCCGACTGCAGGACCCGGCCCGTGGCGAGGGCAGCCGGGCGACTGGTCGCCGCGGCGGGGCTGGTGCGGGTGAGGGTGGCGGCCATCGGTCAGGCTCCTTTGCCGGCTGGGAGGGGGGCGGTGCGGGTGCGAACGTCTGGGGAGCCCGGGTCGGCCCCGTCGGCCGCCGGCCCCGCCGGCCCCCCTGCGCCTGTGCGGTACTCCACGCTGTCCCCCGTGAGCTCCATGAACGCCTCTTCCAGGGACGCAGCCTGGGGAGACAGCTCGTGGAGCGCCAGCCCGTGCGCGGCGGCCAGGTCGCCGATGTCGGCGATGGAGAGGCCTGTCACGGCCAGGGCTCCGTCGTCCTCCGCGTCGACGGCCGCCCCCGCCTCGTGGATCAGGCGGGCCAGGCGGGGAGCCTCCGGTGCCCGGACCCGCACGTAGTTCTGGGAGCTGCGGCGCACGAAGTCGGCCACGCTGGTGTCGGCGATGAGACGACCCCTGCCGATGACTATGAGGTGCTCGGCCGTTATCGCCATCTCGCTCATGAGATGGCTGGAGACGAAGACGGTCCTGCCCTCGCCGGCCAGCCGCTGGAGGAGTTGGCGGATCCACCGGATCCCCTCGGGGTCGAGCCCGTTGACCGGCTCGTCGAACAGCAGCGTGCCGGGATCGCCCAGGAGGGCGGCGGCGATCCCGAGCCGCTGCCCCATCCCGAGCGAGAAGCCACCGGCGCGCCGGCGGGCCACTGCGGTCAGGCCGACCATCTCCAGCACCTCGTCGACCCGGCGCCGCCCGATGCCGTTGCTCTGGGCGAGGCACAGCAGGTGGTTGAAGGCGCTGCGGCCGCCGTGGATCGCCTTGGCCTCGAGGAGGGCCCCGACCTCGAACAGGGGCCGGTGATGGTCGTGGTAGAGCCGGCTGTCGACCGTGACCCGACCGCGGCTCGGCGCATCCAGGCCGACGATCATGCGCATGGTGGTCGACTTGCCGGCGCCGTTGGGCCCGAGGAACCCCGTGACGTGGCCCGGCCGCACCTCGAAGGAGAGGTCGTCGACGGCCACCGTGTGCCCGTAGCGCTTCGTGAGGCCGTGCGCCTCGATCATCTTGGTCCCTTCCGTAGGTGAGGCCGGTGAGTCAGGTGTCGGAGCCGGGCCCCGCTCCCGGCCCCGACGAGTGAAGCACACGAGGCTGAGGCGAGGGTGAACGACGCCTGAGGGGCAGATGAACGCCCGCCGCGGGTGACCGGATCCACTCGACGAGCATGATCCCCGCCACCGCGGGCGTCATCAGGGATGACCCTGACGGCGTCCCTGATCCGCCCCCGGCCCCCCGGCCACCCCGGCCGCCAGCCTCCCGGCCACCCAGGCCGCCCGCCTCGCAGTCCCCAGCCGGCCCGTCTCACTGCGCCCTGGCGTCGTCCAGGAACGACCGGGACGCCGGATCGAGGTAGGTGAGGCCCTCCACCCGGGCGAAGGCCCGGTCGGCCGAGGCCAGGACCCAGCCCTTCCTGCGGGTCGCAGCGGCGAGCACGGCATCGAAGGTGCCGAGCGAACGCGAGCGCTCGAACAGCGTGAGGCCGTCCTCCAGGTCATCGGTGTCGGGACGGAGGAGTGGGCCGAGGCCGGTCGAGTACTCCCGGGCCCGGGCCACCGCCTCGCCCCTTGGGAGGCGTCGAGCCCGTACATGCGTGAACTCCTGGATGACCTCCACCGTGGTCGTCGCCCGGGTCAGCCCGTCCCGGCAGAGCTCCACGATCCCTCGGCACGGGGCCCGCAGGGCGTGGTCGGACCCCATGGCGTACACGAGGATGGTCGTGTCGAGGACTATCACCCGGAGCTGCGGCTCCGTGCATCCCTCAGCTCCCGGCGCAGGTCGTCCCGGCTCGGCACCTCCATGGGGTCGGCGTCGAGGACGCCCTGGAGGGCGATCCGCCGCTGCTCGGCGTCTCCGGGCAGGCGCTCGTCGATCGCCTCGCGCACCACGGTTCCCACCGAGACCCTGCGCCGCCTGGCCTCGTGCTCGAGGCGGGCCCAGCGGTCCTCGTCGACGAGGACCTGAAGTCGGCGCCTCAACATGCTCATATAGTAGCAGGAGGAGCGGCTCAGAGCTCGAGTGCCGACAGCTCGGGCACCGTGCGCTCGGCCCGCGCCCTGGCCGCCAGCCACCGCTCCCGGTCGGTCCGCCGGCCCGGCTCCACCACCCGGCGGGGGGCCCAGGCCGCGGCGATCTCGTCCTCGCCGGCCCAGGTCCCGAGGGCGAGCCCCGCCAGGTAGGCGGCCCCTAGGGTCGTCGCCTCCAGCACGGGTGAGACCTCGACGGGCCGCTGGGAAGCGTCGGCCAGGGCCTGGAGGAACGTGGCGTTGGCCGTCATCCCGCCGTCCACCCGCAGGCTCTCGATGGGGAGCCCCGAGTCGGCCTCGGCGGCCTCGACGAGGTCGGCGCCCCGGTGGGCCACCCCCTCCAGCACGGCCCTCACGACCTCGGCCCGGCCCGTCCCCCTGGTGAGGCCGAGCAGGAGCCCGCGGGCCCCGAAGTCCCACACCGGCGCCCCGAGGCCGAGCAGGGCGGGCACGAACCAGACGTCGCCGGTGTCGCGGCACGAGGCGGCCAGGTCGTCGGACTCGGCCGCCGAGCGGAGCAGCCCCAGGTCGTCGACCAGCCAGTCGACGGCGGCCCCTGCGGTGAGCATGACCGCCTCCACGCCCCAGGAGAGGCGCCCAGCCCGCTGCCACGCCACGATCGGGAACGTCCCGGCCCCGCCCCTCTGCTCGAAGCCGGGCCGCCGGCCCCCGACGCACTGGTCGAGCATGCCGCCGGTGCCGAAAGTGGCCTTGGCGAGCCCCGCCCGGGTGCATCCCTGGCCCACCAGCGACGCCTGCTGGTCCCCTGCGATGCCGGCGATCGGGGGGGCGCCGGGCAGGGCCGTGGCCTCGCCGACGACGCCCGACGAGTCCACGATCTCGGGCAGCACGCCCGGGGGTATCCGCAGGGCCCCCAGCATGCGGTCGGACCAGCCGAACGGCTCGGCCCGCACGAGCCCGGTCACGCCTGCGTTGGTGGCGTCGGTCACGTGGACCGAGCCCTCGGACAGCGTCCAGGCCAGCCAGGTGTCCACCGTGCCGAAGCACAGGTCCCGGGACCGGTCGGGGTCGGCCAGGTCGAGGAGCACGGCGAGCTTGGTCGCCGATGCGTTCGGCGCCACCCGGACCCCGTCGCCGGCCAGCGCCAGGCACATGCCGACCGTGCGCAGGTCCTGCCAGCCGATCCCGGGGCCGACCGGCTCGCCGCTGGCCCGGTCCCAGACGATCGTGGTGGCCCGCTGGTTGGCGATGCCGACTCCCTGGACCGGCCCGCCGGCCGCCAGGGCCGCGCCGGCGACCTCGAGGGCGGCCTGGGCCAGCCGGCGGGGGTCGAGCTCGACGAAGCCGGGGGCGGGGGAGGACGGGGGCAC
>JBOGGR010000456.1:0-10449 GCA_050744025.1 Acidimicrobiales bacterium | reverse complement strand
CCCGGGACGAGGGCCGGACGCTCCCCACCCTGCTCCGGTCGCTGGCCGTCCAGGGGAGGGCGGCGGACGAGGTGATCGTCGTCGACGACGCGTCGAGTGACGACACGATGTCGGTGGCCGAGAGCCTGGGGGCCAAGGTCGTGGCCGCCGGGCCGCTGCCGCCCGGCTGGACCGGCAAGGCCTGGGCCTGTGCCGCCGGGGCCGAGGCGGCCAGCGCCTCCCTGCTCGTGTTCCTCGACGCCGACACCGAGCTGGCGGCCGGCGGGTTGGAGCGGCTGGTGGCCGAGCACGCGGCACGCGGCGGCCGGGGCCTGCTCTCGGTGGCCCCGTACCACGTGACCGGGCGGCCCCACGAGCGCCTCTCGGCCGTCTGCAACCTCGTGACGCTGATGGGCACGGGAGCGTTCACGCCGCTCGGCGGCTGGATGGGGACGAGGGGGTCGTTCGGGCCGTGCCTCGTCTGCCGGCGCGCGGACTACGAGGCCCTGGGGGGGCACGGGTCGATCCGGGCCGACATGGCCGACGACCTAGGGCGGCTGTTTCGATCAGCCGGACTGCCCGTGCGGATGCTGGGGGGGCGCGCCACGCTCTGCTACCGCATGTACCCCGACGGCCTCGGCCAGCTGGTCGAGGGGTGGACGAAGAACCTGGCCAGCGGCGCCGATCTCACCCACCCGGCCGTGATGGCGCTCGTCGTGGCCTGGGTGTCCGGGCTCGTCGTCGCCCCGGTCGCCGCCGTGCGGGCGCTGCGAGGGGGCTCGGGGGGGCGCCGGCCGGGGCCTGCCGTCGCCCGGTACGCCGCCTACGCCCTCCAGGTGGAGTGGATGCTCCGGCGCGTCGGCCGGTTCGGCAGGGGGACGGGGCTCGCCTACCCGGCGCCCCTCGGCGCCTTCTTGGCGTGCTTCGCCCGGTCGGTGTGGGGGTCGCGGCGGGGCGGCTCCGTGTCGTGGAAGGGCCGGGCTGTCCGCGTGGCCCCCGCCTCGCAGCGCGGCCTGGCCGGCCACCGGGGTCCCTGACGGTCGTCCCGTGGGCCCGGCGAGCCTGGGCGCCGGCGTGGCGTGGGCCCGGGGCCCGGCGAGCGTGGGCGCCTCGTGAGGCCGTGAGCCGTCGCCGGCACCGCTCGGCGGCTCCCGTGCGCCGCTCCCCCGGACCGGGGGCCAGCGTGGCCATCGACTTCGTTGCCTGGGGAGCGGTCCAGGCCGGCGCCGGCTACCTGACCCACCGCCTTCCGGACCGGCTCTTCGCCGCCGACCGGTGGCTGTGGCGGGAGCGGCGCTTAGAGGACGGCGGCCGTCTCTACGTCCGGCGCCTCGGGATCCGGCGGTGGAAGCACTGGCTCCCCGACGCCGGCGCGGTCTTCGCCGGCGGCATGGCCAAGCGGCACCTGGGGGAGCGCAGCCCCGCCCACCTGGCGCGCTTCGCCCTGGAGACCCGCCGGACCGAGCTGAACCACTGGATGGCGCTGGCTCTTGCCCCGGCGTTCGCCCTGTGGAACCCCCCGCCGGCGATGCCGGTCATCGTCTTCTACGCCCTGGCCAGCAACCTGCCCTGCATCGCCGCCCAGCGATACAACCGCATCCGGCTCGTGCGCGTCCTTCGCTCCGCTCGGTCGGGCTGAGGCGGGGGCATGCCGTCGCCCCCCAGCCGACCGGCCACGGCCGCGGTGCGAGGTGATAGCAGTTTGTGTCGCAGGGCGACCAGAACTGCTATCACCTCGGCTTGGCGCACCCCTCCGGTGCGAGGTGATAGCGGTTTGTGTCGTAGGGCGACCAGAACTGCTATCACCTCGGCTTGGCGCGCCGGTCTCCCGGGGAGCGGCCCCTGCGGGACCGTCCTCCCACGGTTCAGTGGCCTCTGGCAGGCGCGCCCGCCGGGACTCCGGGATCGGCGGGCTCGACCGGCTCGGCTGGCTGGGCCGGGTCGGGCGGGTCGGCAGGGTCGGTGGGCTCGCCGGCGCGGAAGATGGCCTGGCGGTAATAGGCCAGCTCGGCCAGGCTCTCCCGGATATCGTCCAGCGCCCGGTGGCCGGAGGCCTTGCGGGGGGCCCGCTTGTAGGCGTCCGGGTACCAGCGCCGGCACAGCTCCTTGATGCTCGAGACGTCGATGGACCTGTAGTGCAGGTGGGCGTCCAGCTCGGGCAGGTAGGCCGCCAGGAACCGGCGGTCCGTCCCGATCGAGTTGCCGCAAAGGGGGGCCTTGCGGGGCTTGGGGACGTGCTGCTTGATGAAGGCCAGGGTGACGGCTCCCGCCTCTTCCAGCGTGACCGGGGAGGCCTGGATGGCAGCGAGGAGCCCGCTCTTGGTGTGCATCGACCTGACCTTGTCCTCCATGGCCGCCAGGGCGTCCTCGGGGGCGGACACGACGAGGTCGGGCCCCTCGGCCACCACCGCCAGCTGGTCGTCGGTCACGAGCGTCGCCATCTCCACGATGACGTGGCGTCCCGGGTCGAGGCCGGTCATCTCCAGGTCCATCCACACGAGCACGGGGCCCGATCGTAGGCGAGGGGGCCTGGGGACTCCGGCGGCGGGACCCTTCGATGGCGGTGCGGTGCGGGTAGGCTGGCCCGACATGAACATGCGGCCCCGTCTCCCCACGAGCAGGCGAGAGCTCCTCGGCTACTGGCCCATGGTCCTGGTCACGCTGGCGGTCCTGGCCATGACCGCTTTCACCGTGGCCTTCAACCTCGGCGGGTGACGGGCCATGGCCATGCCCGAGGTGGCGGTGGTCCGCCTGGACCCCGATCTCCCGCTCCCCGGCTACGCCCGTGAGGGCGACGCCGGCGCCGACCTGGCCGCCCGGGAGGACGTCCTTCTCCCGGCCGCCGGCGGCCGCGCCCTGGTGGCCACCGGGCTGGCGCTGGCCATCCCCCCGGGGTGGGCCGGGTTCGTCCTGCCCCGCAGCGGCCTGGCCCTCCGCCACGGGGTGACGTGCCTCAACACCCCTGGGCTGATCGACGCCGGCTACCGGGACGAGGTCAAGGTCCTCCTCCTCAACACCGACCCCGACCACGACTACCAGGTGCGGCGGGGGGACCGGATCGCCCAGCTCGTCATCCAGCGGGTCGAGACGGCCGGATGGCGGGTGGTGGGGGAGTTGGTGGCGAGCGCCCGGGGGACGGGCGGCTTCGGCCACAGCGGGCGGTAGGACCCGAGCCGTGCCCGAGCTGCCGGAGGTCGAGGCCCTGGCCCGGGACCTCGACGCCCGGCTCAGGGGCCGGGAGGTGGCCAGGGCGGAGCTGGTGGCGATCGCCGCGCTCAAGACCTTCGACCCGCCCCTCGAGGCGCTCGTCGGCCGGACCGTGGGGCGCGTGACCAGGCGGGGGAAGTTCCTCCTCGCCGAGACCGGTCCCGAGCCGGCCGTGTGGCTGGTCGCCCACCTGGCCCGGGGGGGCTGGGTCCGCTGGCGGGACGAGCTGGCCCCGGGACCGGCCAAGCGGGGCCGTGGCCCCCTGGCGCTCCGGCTCGGCCTGGTCGGGGGCGCCGGCCTGGAGGTCACCGAGGCGGGGACGGAGAAGCGGCTGGCGGTGTGGGTGGTGCGGGACCCGGCCCACGTCGAGCCGCTGGCCCGGCTAGGGCCGGACCCGCTCGGGCCTGCCTTCGACGTCGGCGCCATGGCGAAGGCGCTGGCTGGCCAGCGCGGCAACGTGAAGGGGGTCATCACCGACCAGCGCGTGCTGGCCGGCGTGGGCAACGCCTACTCGGACGAGGCGCTGCACGCGGCCCGCCTCTCGCCCTTCAAGCTGGCCAGCCGCCTGACCCCGGACGAGGTGGGGCGCCTCCATGCCGGCCTGGTCGAGGTGCTGGTGGATGCGCTGGCCCGTTCGGACGGGCTCGCCCCGTCCGAGCTCAAGGGGGAGAAGCACGCCGGCTTGTCGGTCCACGGCCGCGTCGGCCAGCCCTGCCCGGCCTGTGGCGACACGATCCGGGAGGTCAGCTTTGCCACCAAGTCGCTCCAGTACTGTCCGAGCTGCCAGACAGGCGGCAAGGTCCTGGCCGACCGGAGGCTCTCCCGGCTCCTCAAGTAGAGGCCGGCTGCCAGAGGCCGGCTGCCAGTCTGCCTGTCGGCCTCCCGGCTCGGGCGGGGGCCCCGCGCTCAGGACGGCCGGCTCGTCCGGGACCAGGTGGCCCCGCCGTCGGCTGTCCCCCAGAGGGCCCCGTGGAAGAGGAGCCATCCGTGGCTGGCGTCGAGGAAGTCCACCACGACGGGCTCGTCCAGCACGGACACCTCGGACGGCGCAGGCGTCGGCGTCATGGTCGCCGGGAGGTCGTAGCGGGCCCACGTGGTCCCGGCGCCCTCGGTCCGCAGCAGCGCGACGCGGGTCCAGATCGAGCCGCCCGGACCGTTGCCGCTGCTCGTCACGCCCACCCAGCCGAGCCACCTCGTCACCATGTCCAAGCTGGCCCTCGGGAGGTACCCGGGCAGCTCGCCCAGGCCGGACCAGCTGAGCCCGCCGTCGGTCGTGGTCTCGATGCGCTCTCCGGCAGCCGCCCAGCCCGTGGTGGTTGAGGCGAAGCTCACGGCGCCGAGTGGAGCGTCCTGGGAGGCCGGGAGGCTCCTCGGAGATCCCCACGTCCGGCCGCCGTCGCGGGTCGTGAGGAGCACGGCTGGGGGCGCCCCGCTGGCCATGGCCCACCCGCCCAAGCCCGCGGTCATGACCAGGACGCCGCCGCCGTCGGCGAACATGGCCAGCCCGCTGGCGCCGTCGGCGCCGATCGTGGCTTGGTGCCGAGGCAGGTCGTAGACGGTGCTCCAGCGCCGGCCGCCGTCGGTCGTGGCGAGGACCGACCACGTGGTGGCGGGCAGGGCCTGGTCGGCCACCCAGGCCCGTCCGGCACCGGTGGCGCTGAGCTCGGTCAGGGCGCCCGGGATGCGGGCCACGACCTGCCAGGTGCGGCCGCCGTCGGCGGTGCGCAGCACGGCGCCGGGGTCCGATGCCGTGGCGATCCCCCACCCGTCCTGCGGCCCGGTGAAGGAGATGCCGGCGACCGGCGCCGGCGCCGGGAGCTGCTGGGCCCAGGTGGCCCCGCCATCTGTCGTGTGGAGGACGGCTCCAGGGCTGAGAGCCCAGCCCTGACTGGCAGTGGGGAAGGAGAGCGCCTCCACGAAGAGCAGGTCCCAGCTGTGCACGGTCCCCCAGGTCGACCCGCCGTCCGTGGAGGCGGACAGTGTGGTGGCCGGCGGGGAGCAGGTGGCCAGGTTGACCTCCTCGGTGGCCAGGACGCGGCCTCCTGACAGCACGGCGAACCGCGGGATGCGGATGGGGCCGCACCCCATGCCGGTGCCCGGGGGGCTGGTCACCACCCAGCTCCGGCCCCCGTCGGTGGTGCGGTAGAGGTCGGCCAGCCCGCAGCCGTGCATGGCGCAGGTATCCTGGTCCGCTACGGACAGCCATCCCTGGCGGGGGCTGGTGAACCGGAGGCGGGCTCGGGCGCGGAGGGCCCCGTCGTAGCCTGCGTACGCACTCGCGACCGAACCGGCAGGGGCCCAGTGCGCGCCGGCGTCAGAGCTGTGCAGCACCTCGATGGGCGGTCCTGGGACGACCTGTCCCGAGGCCTGCTTGGCTGGCGGCGGCCCGGGCGCGGGCTCCACGGCCCAGACGTCGCGCCCTCGGGCATCGACTGCTACCACCGGCCCGGCTGTGCGGAGCTGGACGGTCCAGTTCCTCCCCCTGTCGGTGGTGGCCAGGACCTGGCCCGGGCAGGAGCTGCCGTTCGGGACGCCGGCACAGCGCACTCCGGCCCAGCCCTCGGCTGGGGTGGCGAAATGGACATCGCTCAGGTTCAGTCGAGTGGTGTGGGCAACCGTCCAGGTCGTCCCACCGCTGGCGGTGGTGAGGACGGCGCTGGTGCAGGTCCTGCCGGGCGGGATGTATGGGCACGTCGTGGCGAGGGCGACGGCATGGGTGGCGTCGACGGCCTGCACCGACGTCGGGACGTAACGGCCGTGGTACTCCTGAGTCCAGGTCCTGCCGCCGTCGGCGGTGCCCTCGATGAAGCCGGCGCAGCCGCCGGGGCTCGTCTGGGGCCGGCAACGCCTACCCACGACCCAGCCGTGGGTGGGGTCGGCGAATGCGAGGTCGGTGAATGTGGCCGGTACGGCGGTCTCCGTCCCGGTGGCAAGTCGGGCGGAGCAGGACTCTGTCACCTTCAGCGCCCCGGAAGGCTGAGCTGCCCTGGTGGCGCGCCGGCAGGAGACGGGCGGGAGTGAAGTCGAGGTGGTCGGGGATGCCACGGTGGTCGAGGGTGCGAGGGTGGTGACCGCGCGCCTGGCCCTTGCGGTGGCGGGCGCACCGGTGGGCGCGCCGCGGCCCTGGCTGCAGGCGGCCAGAGCCAAAGCGGCGGTGAGAAGGAAGACGACGGATCGACCCCCTTTGCCTCTCATGTGGTAGAGACACCCGAGGCGGCTCGACGGTTGCGGTGACAGACGGCGTGGAGTGACGGGAGTCGGGGCCTCGCCGTTTGGTAGGATGCTGCAGAACGCGGACGTGGCTCAGTTGGTAGAGCATCACCTTGCCAAGGTGAGGGTCGCGGGTTCGAGTCCCGTCGTCCGCTCCAAGAAAGTGCAGGTCAGGGATGGTGTGGGGTGCACCCTAGGGGGAGTATCCCGGCAGCGCTCTACTATGTAGGTCTACTATGGCGGACGTGACCAGACGCCGGCCAACCGACGGTGCAGCGGCCGGGCGCGGTGCGGCCCGGCGTCGCCGGCGCGGCAGCGGCGGCATCGTCGCTGTCCGAGACGGAGTCTGGCGGGTGGATGTCGAGGTCCGCCGGGACCCGGTGACCGGTCATCGGCGACGGGTGTCGCGCTACGTGCGTGGCACTCGGGAGGAGGCCGAGATCGCCCTGGCCCGTCTCAAGGTGGCCGACCACGAGCGCCGGCTCCCCACCGGGGGGACGAACGCCCGCTCGGTGCGGGCCGCCTTCCAGCTCTACCAGCAGGCCATCGACTCGGGCCTTGTCGAGCTGGCGCCCAAGACAGTGGCGACGGTCCGTTCTGCTGCCAAGGTCATGGGCGCCATGGCGCTGCTCGACGGGCGGGCCTTCGGGGACATCCGCCTCTCCCGGCTCACCTGGCAGGACATCGAGCAGCTCTACGCCGCCATGCGCGCCGCCGGCCGCAGTCCGGCCACGGTGCGCCGGTGCGCCACGATCCTCTCTCGGGCCTTGGAGCTGGCCCGCAAGCGCGGCCTGCTCGACGCCAACCCGGCCAAGGACGCCGCCCGGCCCCGGTCGAGCCGGACCAAGCCGTACTCCCCGGGGGGAGACGAGGTCCGCCAGCTCCTTGCCCTTGCGACCAGGCGGGACCCCGAGCTGGCTGATGCCGCCACCGTCCTCGCCAGCACCGGCATGCGCACCGGGGAGCTCGTGGCCCTGCGATGGGCGGACGTCGACCTGGAGGGTGTGGAGGTCCACGTGGCCGCCTCGGTCAGCGACGGCGGGCCAGGCACAGGTGTCGTGCGCAAGCCGACCAAGACCGCCGACTGGCGGGACGTGCCTCTCACTGCCGGGGCCGCGGCGGCGCTCCGGCGCCAGAGGGAGCGGCGCAGGCAGATCGAAGGAGCGGACCCGCCGGGGGAGCACTACGTGTTCGCCTCCGGGCCCGACGGGTCCCTGATCCCCCGGCCCGAGAAGATGACCAACCGCTGGGCGGCGGTGCGGGGCCAGTCGCCCGTCACCCTCCTCCATCTCCGCCATTACGCGGCCACGGCCATGCTCGACGCCGGGGAGTCCTACCGGACCGTCGCCGACATCCTCGGCAACAGCGAGGCCACCCTGCGGCTCCACTACGACGGCCGGACGGACGTGGGCAAGCGCCGGGCCATCGCCGCCCTCGAGCTGGATCCCACCGGGTAGGTGGGATGGACCCGGCGGCGCCGTACCTCGGCCCCGAAGCAAGGGCGCGCCTCGAGATCGACCAGCGGCTGCAGGGGGCCGGCTGGACGGTGCAGAGCTACAGGCACATGAACCTCGGCGCCGGCTCTGGCGTGGCCGTGCGGGAGTTCCCCATCGAGTCGGGCGACCGGCCCGACTACATGCTGTTCGTGGACCGGCGCGCCGTCGGGGTGGTCGAGGCGAAGAAGCCAGGCTCGACGCTGACCGGAGTTGAGTGGCAGTCGGCCAAGTACACGACGGGGCTGCCCACGGGAGTCCAGCTCATCACCGTCCCGCTGCCCTTCGTCTACGAGTCGACGGGCTTCGAGACCCGCTTCAGCAACTTGTTCGACCCCGAGCCGGCTAGCCGCCAGGTGTTCACCTTCCACCGGCCCGAGACGCTGGCCGGATGGTGCAGGGAGTGGGCCGAGCCGGGAGGGGTCGAGACGGCGACCCTGCGAGCCCGGCTCGCCCAGCTGCCGCCCCTGGACACGGCGGGGCTGTGGCCGGCCCAGGTCGAGGCGATCCGCAGCCTGGAGGCCTCCCTGGCCCACGGGCGGCCCCGGGCGCTGGTCCAGATGGCCACCGGATCGGGCAAGACGTTCACGGCCGCCAACGCCTGCTACCGGTTGATCAGGCACGCAGGCGCCCGGCGGGTCCTGTTCCTGGTCGACCGGGCCAACCTCGGGGACCAGACCCGCAAGGAGCTCCAGGCGTTCGTGACCCCCGACGACGGCCGCAAGTTCACCGAGCTGTACAACGTCCAGCTCCTCCGGTCCAACGATGTCGACCGCGCGTCCCGGGTGGTCATCGCCACCATCCAACGCCTCTACTCGATCCTGCGTGGCGATCCCGAGATGGCCGAGGACCTGGACGAGCGCTCGACCTTCGACCTGGAGCCCCGTGCGCCCGTGGAGGTGTCCTACAACCCGACCCTGCCCATCGAGGCATTCGACGTCATCGTCGTCGACGAGTGCCACCGCTCCATCTATGGGGTGTGGCGCCAGGTGCTCGACTACTTCGACGCCTTCATCATCGGGCTCACCGCCACGCCCGGCAAGCAGACTCTCGGGTTCTTCGACCAGAACCTGGTGATGGAGTACAACCACGAGCACGCCGTGGCCGACGGGGTGAACGTCGACTTCGACGTGTTCCGAATCTCCACCGAGATCACCGAGGCGGGTGGGGCGATCGACGCCGGCCTGGTCACCAAGTTCCGTGACCGGGAGACCAGGGACGTGCGGCTGGAGTTGCTCGACGAGGACCTCCCGTACGATCCGGGCCACCTCGACCGCAAGGTCGTCGCCAAGGACCAGATACGCACGATCATCCGGGCCTTCTACGACAGCCTGCCGGCGATGTTCCCCGACCGCAGCCATGTGCCCAAGACCCTCGTCTTCGCCAAGGACGACAGCCATGCCGACGACATCGTCCAGATCGTGAGAGAGGAGTTCGGCAAGGGCAACGAGTTCGCGGCCAAGATCACCTACAAGTCAGGCTCCCAGGGTCAGCGCCCTGGGGACCTGCTATCCGCCTTCCGCAACAGCTACAACCCCCGCATCGCCGTGACCGTGGACATGATCGCCACCGGGACCGATGTCCGGCCCCTGGAGTGCGTGTTCTTCATGCGCGCCGTCCGGAGCCGCAACTTCTTCGAGCAGATGAAGGGGCGCGGCGTCCGGGTCATCAACCCCACCGACCTTCGGGCCGTCACGCCAGACGCCCGTGCCAAGGACCGCTTCGTCCTGGTCGACGCCGTAGGTGTCACCGAGGCTGGGCTGCACGACACGGTGCCGCTGGAGCGCCTGCCGACCGTGTCCCTCGAGCGGCTGCTCCAGCAGATCGCCTACGGGGACACCGAGGTCGTGTCGTCGGTCGCGTCCCGCATCGCGCGCCTGGACAGGACCATCACCAAGGCCGACCGCGAGGAGCTGGAGGAGGTGGCCGGTGCCCACCTCGCCGACCTCGTACGGGTCATGATCGACGCCCTCGACCCCGACCGCCAGCTGATCGAGGCGCAGAAGCAGACGGGCAGGGCCGACCCGACCGTCGAGGAGGTGAGGGAAGTGGCCAAGGAGCTCGTCTCCGTTGCGGTCCGCCCCATCGCCGACAACCCGATGCTGCGAGAGAAGCTGGTCGACATCCGGCGCTCCTACGAGCAGGCCATCGACGAGGCATCCTCCGACCGGGTCACCCGGGCGGAGTTCTCCGTCGATGCCACCGAGCGGGCCCGACAGACCGTGGAGTCCTTCCGGGCGTTCATCGAGGAGCACAGGGA
Organism: Acidimicrobiales bacterium; assembly: GCA_050744025.1. Classification (GTDB taxonomy): domain Bacteria; phylum Actinomycetota; class Acidimicrobiia; order Acidimicrobiales; family JAJPHD01; genus JBOGGR01. Next base: position 300 of record JBOGGR010000456.1, on the reverse strand, counting down.
CGAGATCACCGCTCTCCAGGCTCTCTACAGCCGGCCCTACCGCCAGCGGCTCAGCTTCAAGGACGTGAAGGACCTGGCTGCCGCCATCGGCCGTCCGCCCAGGCGGTGGACCCCCGATCGGCTGTGGGACGCCTACGAGATGCTCGACCGGTCGAAGGTCCACGGCTCGGCGGGGACCCAGCTCACCAACGTCGTGTCGCTCGTCCGCTACGCCATCGGGGCCGACGACGAGCTGGTGCCGTACCCGGACCACGTGCGCGAGCGCTTCGCCGGGTGGCTCCTCCAGCAGGAGCAGGCTGG
>JBOGGR010000455.1:0-4900 GCA_050744025.1 Acidimicrobiales bacterium | reverse complement strand
GGCCTCGCCTCCAGCTGCCCTCCGGACTCGTCGCAGGGGCGACGGCGCGGGCGAACAGGGCGTGAGCGGCCTGGGGACTTCGGGCGAGAGGCTGCCATTTATGACAGAGATCACCCGGGAGCGGGGCGAGAAGCCCGTCAGCCGGTGCTCGGCCACCACGACGGCACGCCCTGCGCCGGCCAGGTCGTCGAGGATGGCCGAGAGCGCTCCGGCCCCGGCCCCGTCGAGCTGTGACATCGGCTCGTCCAGCACGACCAGCTCCGGTGCGCCGGCAAGGGCGCCAGCCAGGGCGACGCGCTGGCGCTCCCCGCCCGACAGGCTCGAGAGGCGGCGCCCGGCCAGGGCGGCGATCCCCACCTGGTCGAGGGCGCGGTCGACCTCCCGGCGCACCCGCTCGGGCGGAAAGCCCAGGTTCTCGGGAGCGAAGGCGACTTCCCTCGCCACGGTCCCCCGCACGAAGCCGAGCTCGGACTCCTGGAACACGAAGCTGACGTGGCGGGCGAGGGTGCGCGTCGGGGTGGACAGGACGTCCAGGCCGGCGACCGTCACCCGGCCGGCGATGCGGCCGCCGTGGAAGTGCGGCACGAGGCCGTTCAGCACCCGCAGCAGCGTGGACTTCCCGGCGCCGGAGTCGCCGGCGACCACGGTGAGGCCCGGGCCGAGGTGGAGGTCCACGTCGCGCAGCGCGGGCGGCTGGCGGTCGCTCCAGCCCGGGTACCAGTAGCAGAGGTGCTCGATCGCCGCGGCCGCGGTCATGGGCTCAGGCCGTGCCATCGGGGACGACCATCGCCAGCACGCCGAGGAGGACTGCCGGAGCCAGGAGGGCGGGCGCGAGCGACGGGACGGACAGGGTCGGGTAGGGGTACCAGGCGCCCCTCGCACCGAGCAGGCTGGCAACCACGAAGCCGGCCATCACGAGGGCGGAGCCGCCGGCGACCACGGCGTTGCGGGCGCTGCGCTCCCGCCCGGAGGCCCGTGTGCGGCCGCCGGAGCCGAAGGCCCGCGCCTCCATCGCCTCCGCCAGCTGCACCGAGCGCTCGATCGCCCCGAGCAGCACAGGGACCGCCAGGTCGACCAGGGCGGCGGCGCCCCGCGGCTGCCAGCCCCGCAGCCGCTGGGCGTCGCGGACCGACGTCAGGCTCGATGCCACCGCCGGGACGAAGTTGAGGGCCGCACCCACGGCCGCCCCGGTCCGGGCCAGGAACCACGGGAGGGCGTCCACCAGGTCCGCCGGCTCGATCACGAGGGACAAGGTGGCGGCCACCGACACGGCGGCAGCCAGGCCGACGGCGATGGCCGCGCCGTAGGCGAAAGCCTCGACCGTCACGTCCCCTCCCACGAGCGGCAGCCAGGCCGGCACGACGACGAGCACGGTGGAGCCGGTGTGGCTGAGGAGGCCGTTGATGACGGCGGTGACCACGCTCAGGACCACGACGCCGATCGCCAGGGGTCGCAGCCGGCGCCCGGGCACCCTGCGGCGGGCGAGGAGCGCCCATGCCGCAGCTAGCAGGACGGCCCTCGGCACCGGGTCGTTGCTGGCGAGGGCGACCACCAGGCCGGCCAGCACCCACAGGCCCAGGGCGGCTGGGCGGGTGACGCCGAGGGCGGCAGGGCGGGCGACGGCTGGGCGGGCGACGGTGGGGGCGGCGGGGGCGGCGGGGGCGTCACCGATCATCGGAGAGGTGGCGGAGCGGACGGCGGCGCCGGGCTGCCGTGAGGGGAGTCGTAGCGGAAGCCGAGGGAGTCGCCGGCGGCGAGGGTGACATCGCTGATCCCGGTCGTAGCTGCCGTCCAGGCGTGCCCGCCGTGGGACACGAACAGCACCCAGTAGGGCTTTCCCGGGGGCAGGCACTGCGTGTAGTGGGCGGGCACGCCGGCGACCTGGCAGACCGCCAGCCCGAAGCTGTACTTCTGGGTCGCGGTCTCCACCTTGGAGTCCCGGAGCAGCGAGAGAGCCGAGATCCCGGCGGCGGGGACGCTCACGCAACGAGAGATGACGGTGCCGCTCGATGGCTCGACCACCACCGCCACCTCATGGGGCCCGTGAGGGCTGGCGCAGGACAGGCCGGCCGGGACCTTTGGCCCGGCCGCCGACGCGGGGCCGCTACCCGAGGGACCTCCACAGGCGGAGACCAAGAGGGCGGTGGCGGCGGCAGTGGCGGCGACCAGGCCGGCGGCAGTCCGGCGGGGCGTCTCTGCCAGCCGGGCGGGGGCCGCCTGACGGGACCTTGCGGCCAGCCGGGGGGTCCACCGGGACTGGGCCAACTCCATCGCGTTGCCTCCTCCGGGGTGCTCTCGCCCCGTCGCAGCGGAGGGCAGCAGTCAGTATCCTGACTCCCGGATCGACGTTCCCCTCGACCTTCCAGCCCATGGCGGCCGTGGTCATGGCGAGGTTCGCTCCCCGGTCACAGTGGCGGCACCGCGCCGGACTCGCACCGGCTTCCTGGTCCCACTGCCCCTTGTTGTCGCCTTGGACTGTACACGATCACGGGCCGGTCACGGGCAGTCCCCGGCGGGGGACGGGAGCCGAGTGGACGATGGAGGTGGTGGTGCGGCCGTATGGCGTGAAGCGGTCGAGGACGGCCTCCAGATCGTCGATGGAGCGCAGGTGGAGGGTCATGAAGTAGCAGTCCTCCCCGGTGACCCGGTAGCACTCGGTGACCTCGGGGATGGCCGCGGCCGTCTCGGGGATGCGGGGGAGATCCCGGCTGGTGGGGCTCACCCTTACGATGGCGCGGATGGTGTAGCCGAGAGCCCGGGGGTCGACCTCGGCGCGGTAGGAGACCACGCCCCCGCTCTCCAGGCGGCGGAGGCGCTCGGCCACGGCCGGGGCCGACAGGCCGACCCTTCGCCCCAGGTCCGCCGTCCGGACCCGGGGATCGGCAGCCAGCTCCTCCAGGATGCGCCTGTCGACCTCGTCAAGGGAAACGAAGGTGCCTCCTGAGATATACCTCCGTCTCGACGGCAGGTAGCCGTCATTCCCGTGGTTCGGGTATTCATTTTCGATTGCCACCTTCCTAGTGTTGCCCCATGGCCACGAGTGCGCAAGGGGAGAGGGGGCGGCCCGGCGGAGCTGTGACGACGAGACCGGCGGCGGTGACGACCGGACCGGGGACGGGGGCCGCGGCGGCGGGGGCGGCGGGGGCCGTCCAGCGGGTCCCGCCCACCTCGTGGTTCCTCGTGAGCGCCGTCTTCCACTACCTGGGGCCTTCCCTGGCCGTGCTGCTCTTCGCCCGGGTCGAGGTGCTCGGCGTGGTGTGGTTCCGCATCGTCACCGCAGCGGTGGTCTTCGCGGCCTGGCGACGGCCCTGGCGGCTGCTGCTGCGCCTCTCGCCGGCCGAGCGCTGGGCCCTTGCCGGGCTCGGGGCCCTCCTCGCCTCGATGAACGTGGTCTTCTACCTCGCCATCGACCGCCTGCCGCTCTCGACCGTGGGCGCCATCGAGTTCCTGGGAACGGTCGTCCTGGCCGCGGCCGGGGCCCGGACCAGGCGCAACGCCGTTGCCCTGGTCGTCACCGTAGGGGGTGTCGCCGCCCTCACCGACGTCCGCCTGGTCGCCCACCCGGTCGGCTTCGTGCTGGCCTTCGCCAACTGCGCCGGCTTCATGGCCTACGTCGTCCTGGGCCACCGCATCGCCAATCGAAGCCCCGGGGGGCATCGTGGGGACCCGCCCTCCCGCGGAGCCATGGACGGCGTCGACCAGCTGGGGGCAGCCATGATCGTGGCCGCCGTGGTCGTCACCCCCATCGGGCTTCGGGGAGCCTTTCCCGCCTTCCCGCACCCGCTCCTGGTCCTGGCGGGCATGGGCGTCGGGCTGTGCTCCTCCGTCATCCCGTACGTGACCGACCAGCTGGCCATGGCCCGCCTGCCCCGGGCCACCTTCGCCCTGATGCTGGCCCTCCTGCCCGCCAGTGCCACAGTCATCGGCCTCGTCGTCCTCGGCCAGGTCCCCACGGTCCTGGATCTCCTCGGCATAGGCCTGGTCATCGCCGGCGTGGCCCTGCACCGCCCGGCCGACGCCGCTTCGCGCCCGCTGCACGCGAAGGCGACATGAGACCTGTCCCGAGATCGGGCCGGCGGCAGCCGGGCTCGGGCCGGCAGCCGCCCGCCTGGCTCGCGGCGCCGCCGGCCGCCCTGGCATAGTTGACGACATGGAGGGGAGCCACCCCGGCGGCGACGAGCCGCCGGTCGTCATGTCGGCTGCATGGCCGGTCCCCCGCACAGTCGTGATCCCACCGGACGGCGACGAGCTGACGATGCTCGAGGCGTACCTCGACTACTACCGCGAGACCTTCGGGTTGAAGTGCGCCGGGGTGGCGCCCACTCGGATGTCCGAACGAGGCTCGCCACCGTCGACGATGACCCTGCACGGGCTGGCGCGTCACCTGGCCGGAGTCGAGCGGTGGTGGTTCGCCATCAACTTCGCCGGCATGGACTTGCCCATGCTCTACTACAGCGCCGACGACCCCGATCAGGACTTCGAATCCTTGGGTGGAGATCCGTTCGAGGCGCTGGACGTGTGGCGGGCCGAGTGCGAGCGCTCCCGGAGGATCGTCGCCGGCGCGTCGAGCCTCGACGACACAGGAGCCGTCGAGCGCAACGGCAGCTACACGCTGCGATGGCTGATGCTGCGAATGATCGCTGAGTACGCTCAGCACGCGGGGCACGCGGACCTCCTGCGTGAGGCCATCGACGGGATGGTGGGTGCCTGAGGCCCGAGCGCCCTTCCAGGCGTAGGCGGGCGCGAGGGGGCCTGGCCGGGCCCACTCGGGGGGGCCCCGGCGAGGCACACTGTGGGCATGACCGTCGCCCTTCGCCCGACGCCGGCGGACACGACCGACCTCCTTCGCGTCCGGGACCTGGCCGTGCAGTTCGGGCCGGTCCGGGCGCTCGACGGCGTC
>JBOGGR010000454.1:0-1739 GCA_050744025.1 Acidimicrobiales bacterium | reverse complement strand
CCCTCGCCCAGCCGCCCCGGCCGGGCCCGCGGCGGCAGGGCGAAGGGGCCCGGCCGGCACCGCCGGCCCCGGGGCCCGAGCCCGTCGCCGTGGCCGCAGTGGCTGGGCTCGGCCGCCTCGGCCGTCGTCGCCCGGGTGGGCCGCCTGAGCGCCGAGGTCTGGGGGGCGATCCTGGTCGTGCTCGGGGTCCTCGCCGGGCTGGCCGTCTACGCCTCGCTGGTCGGGCCGGCCGGCCGGCTCGCCACCGAGGGCCTGGCCGACCTGCTCGGGTGGGGGAGGGTGCTGGTGCCTGTGGGGATGGTGGCAGCCGGCGTGGCGCTGGTGGTCGGCCGGCCCCGGGCGGCGCCGGGCCGGGTAGCGGGCGGGCTCGTGGTGGTGACCGTGGCGCTGTCCGGCCTCCTGGCCCTGGCTGCCGGCCACGCGGGCGCCGGGGCGTCCCTCGACCGGCTGAGGGGGGCCGGCGGCCTGGTGGGAGCGGGGCTGGCGGGCGCCCTCCGGGCCGCAGTCGCGACCTGGGGGGCCGGGATCGTCCTCGGGGCGGCCATGGTCGTCGGGCTGCTGGTCCTCTCCGGCACGACGCTGCGGCGGGCCGGGGTCGCCCTCGGCGAGGCCGCGAAGGAGGTCGCCCGGTCGGTCGCGGCGGCCTGGGACCTGGTCCGTGCGGCCGGGGAGCACCGGCTGGAGGGTGCGGGGGGCGGCCCGGCGCCGGCTCGGCCCGAGGAGGTGGGCACGGAGGGTGAGGAGGGGACCGATGCCGTTCCTCCAGACGAAGGGGCGGCAGGGCTGGAGGGGGGCAGCGGGGGCGAGGCGGCGGCCAGGCCCCCCCTGCGTGTGGCCGGGCTGGGAGCTGGGGGAGGGACGGGCGCCGGCCCGGCCAGGGGCGAGCAGCTGCGGCTCGACATCGGGCCGGCCGTCGGGCCCTGGAGACTGCCGCCGCTGAAGCTGCTGCACCCGGGCCGCCACCAGGCGATCGACCACGGGGCCCTCGTGGCCGGGGGCCAGGTCCTGGAGGAGGCGCTGGCCGCCCACGGGGTGGAGACGAGGCTGGTCGGGATGACGGTCGGGCCGACGGTGACCCGTTACGAGCTGGAGCTCGGGGCCGGGGTCAAGGTGGCCAGGGTCACCAGCTTGAACCGGGACATCGCGTACGCCATGGCGTCGCCCGACGTCCGCATCCTCGCCCCGATCCCTGGGCGCTCGGCCATCGGCGTGGAGGTCCCCAACCGCCAGCGCCAGCTCGTGGCCCTGGCCGACATCCTGGCCACCGACGAGGCCAGGCGGGCCGTGCACCCCCTGGAGGTCGCCATCGGCCGGGACATCGCCGGCCGTCCCGTCATGGCCAACCTGGCTGAGATGCCCCACATCCTGATCGCCGGGGCGACGGGGGCGGGCAAGTCGTCGTGCATCAACTCGCTCCTTTCGTCGATCCTCATGCGGGCCACGCCCGAGCAGGTGCGGCTGATCCTCGTGGACCCGAAGCGGGTCGAGCTGGGCCAGTACAACGGGCTTCCCCACCTGCTCACCCAGGTCGTGGTCAACCCGAAGAAGGCAGCCAACGCCCTTTCGTGGGCCGTGCGGGAGATGGAGCGGCGCTACGACCTGCTCGCCGAGGTCGGGGTGCGCGACGTCACCGGCTACAACCAGCTCGTCGACAGCGGGGAGCTGGGGCCGGCGGGGGGGGAGCTGGGGCCGGGGCCGGCGGCCGGCCCGGTGGACGGTGGTGGCGAACGCCCACAGCC
>JBOGGR010000453.1:0-1532 GCA_050744025.1 Acidimicrobiales bacterium | reverse complement strand
GCCCGCCGCCCCCCGGCCCGCCCCCCACCGGGCCGGGGCGCTCCACCACCCAGGCCCGCATGGTCGCCCCCGTGCCCACGCCTCTCGAGGCTACCCACGCCCCCTACACTGCGCTCGGAGATGTGGGAGAGCCAGCCGCCGTGGGAGAGGGGCCGAGGGGCGTGGGCGGCCGAGGACCCGCCGGCGAGCGCCCGGCGGGAGGCGTCCGGCCCACGGGCCGGGTTCGGGGTGCGGCTCCTGGCGCTCCTCGTGGACGGCTTCCTGCTCACGGTCGTGGCCCTGCTGGCGGCGGGTGCCCTCGGCCTCTCCCAGACCGGCGCCGACGTCCTGGACGTGGTCATCGGGGCCGTCTACTTCACGGCCCTCCTCGGCGGCCGGCGCGGCCAGACGCTCGGGGCGAGGCTCACCGGCATCCGGGTCGTGGACGCCCGCACGGGAGGGCCGATCGGTTACGGCCGGGCCCTCCTGCGCTGGCTGGCGACCGCCCTGGTCGGCTGGCTCGTGATCCCATACCTGTGGATGCTGTGGGACCCCGAGCGCCAGACCTGGCAGGACAAGATCGCCGGGGACGTGGTGGTGCCGGCGTGGTGGGGCCCTTCCGCCTCCGCCGGCTACCCCGAGGGGTGAGGCTGCGGCCCGGCGTGGGCTCAGCCGGCGGTGGCGGCCGAGGCCCTTTGGCGAAATAGCCGCCATTTCTCCGAAGCCCCGTGCCCACGAACGGAGGCCGAGCCGCTGCGCCTACCCGAAGCGGTGGGAGAGGCGCCGGTAGAGGGCCGGGGCCACGGTGGCGACGGCCACCGGCACGCCGAGCCAGGCCGGCACGATGACCCGCTGGCGCCCGTGCACGATGGCCGTCTCGACGGCCCTGGCCACCCGCTCGGGGGCGATCGGGCGGGGGAACGCCCGGTCGTAAGGGCGGCCCCGGCGCTCGAAGAAGGCGGTATCCACGACCCCGGGGCTCACGAGGGACACGCCCACGCCAGCCCCGCCCACCTCGTCACGCAGGGCGCCGGCGAGGGTGACGAGGCCGGCCTTGGCCGCCGAGTACACCGCCTCGTTCCGGACCCCCACGTGGCCGGCGATCGACCCGACCAGCACGAGATGGCCGCGGCCCCTCTCCACCATCCCGGGCAGGGCGGCCCGGGCGAGGTGCATGGGCGCCAGCAGGTTGACGGCCATCAGGCGCTCGACGTCGTCGGGGTCCATGGTGACGAAATCCCCGGACCAGCCGCACCCGGCATTGCTCACGAGCACGTCCAGGGGCCGGCCGAGATCGGCCTCCGCCTTGGCGATGACGGCCCGGGCCGCCCCCGGGGCGGTGAGGTCCGCGGCCACGACCACCCCTCCGGTCTCCTCGGCCAGGCGCTCCAGGGCCGCCCGGTCACGCCCGTTGAGGGCGACCGTGGCGCCGGCCCGGGCTAGGCGGCTGGCGGTGGCCGCCCCGATCCCCCCAGACGCCCCCGTGACGAGGCACGCCGACCCGGCCAGGAGGAGGCCCGGCGGCCCGTGGCGGGGGGGGCGGTGGCGGGGGG
>JBOGGR010000452.1:0-2145 GCA_050744025.1 Acidimicrobiales bacterium | reverse complement strand
AGCAGGTGGACCACGGCGCCCGAAGCCCACGCCTGGGGGACGTTGGCCCCCAGGTACTGGACGGGGAAGCCGGCCGGGTCCCGCTCCAGCCCGGCGAAGAGCTCGGGGAGGCGGCAGGAGGCGAACCGGCTGGCGGCGTCGAACAGGCCACGGGCCACCCGGGCCGCCTCGGCGTCCAGCCCGTAGCTGCGGAAGCCTGCGGCCGCTATGGCGTTGTCGTGCGGCCACACCGAGCCGAGCTGGTAGGAGAACGGGTTGTAGGTGGCGTGGGCGGCCGACAGCGTCCGGATGCCCCAGCCGCTCCACATGTCCGGGGCCAGCAGCCGCCGGGCCACTCGGGCAGCCCGCTCGGGTACGACCGCGTGCTGCCACAGGAGGTGACCGGGGTTGGAGGCGACCGAGCGGATGGGCCGCTTGTCACCGTCGAGGCCGAGGTAATACGTGCCTTCCTCCTCCCACCAGAACCGGTCCTCGATGGCCTGGGCCAGCCGGTCCGCCTCGGCCCGAAGGCGGGAGGCGGCCGACCGGTCCTCGAACACCCCGTCGAGGACGCCGCCCCAGGCCCGCTTGGCCGCCACCACCAGGCCCTGGTGCTCGCAGAGGGCGATGGGCAGCCCTGACAGCTCCCCGTCCGAGCCGACGATGGCGTCCCCGGCATCCTTCCAACCCTGGTTGTAGTAGCCCTGCGGGGCCCGGGTGCGGTACTCCTGCAGGCCGTCGCCGTCCAGGTCCCCGTCGGTGTCTATCCAGGCCAGCGCCCGCTCGACGTGGGGGCGCAGCCGGTCCAGCTCCGCCCTGTCCCCGTGCCATGCCCAGGCCAGGGCTGCCACGAGGACGTACAGCGTCGTCGCCTCGTGGGTGCCGTAGTACGGGGTGTGGGGGACGAGGTGGAGGGAGGCCAGCTCGCCGTGACGGATCTCGTGCTCGATCTTGCCAGGCTGCATGTCCCGGTCGTCGTCGTAACCGCCGGCCTGGAGGGCGCCGAGGGCCCGGAGGCTGCCGAGGGCGAATCGAGGCGAGAGCGCCAGCGTCTGCAGGGACACGACGAGGGAGTCCCGGCCGAACAGGGTCACGAACCAGGGGATCCCCGCCGCCGGTATCCAGGCGTCGACCTCACGGTCGCGCCCGCCGCCGGCGGCGACGTCGTGGCGGTGCATGCGCATCCCGGCCAGGTCGTCCACGGCCTGGCGCACGGTGGCGGTGACGGCAGCGTCGCTGGTGGCGTAGCCAGTGGCCCGCGACACCCACCCCCGGTGAAGGCTCTCCCCGTCGCCCTCGCCGGCCAGGTCGTGACAGGCCCGGGGCGGGCGGCCCGGCGCCCGCCCGTCCAGGAGGGGCCTCCACAGCAGGCACGCGTGCCAGGAGCAGCGCGGCTCGATCGAGATGCGGAACTGGATGCCGCCGTTGGCGAACTCCGCGGGTGAGCCGGTGTCGGCCGCCTCGATGACCACGCCGCGGGTGAACTCGCCGTTGCGGTACCGGGTGACGAGCCGGGCGCCCTCCCAGGTGCTCTCGAGCGAGCCTCGCCGGATGGTCCGGTGGGCCTTCACGTCGAAGAGGTCGGCGAAGTCGGACTCGATGCTCACCTCCAGGTCGACGACGACGGCCCGGCGGGAGTAGTTGGTGAGCTCGTAGTCCTCGTGCAGGCCGTGGCCGATAGCCCGGTCCAGCCGCAGGTGCAGGCACTGCGCCGCGATCTCCTCGCCATGAGCGCCCAGGATCTCGGGGTTGGTGAACTCGAAGCGGGCCGAGTGGTGCGCGATAGCCGAGGAGTTGCAGGGCACCGGCCGGGACCGGCCGAGCCGGAGCCGGTAGCCCGACACCAGCCGGGTGTCAGCGGCGAAGTATCCCTGCTCCCTCGTGCTCGACATCTCGCCGTCCAGCTCGCACACCGCGAACTCGTCGTCGGCATGGATCGTGACAGTCGGCGGACCTACCCGGACCTCCATCAGATTGCCCCGAGGGGACTGGCGGCTTCAGCCGTCAGGTGAATCGGGGCTCGGGCCGAAGGCCCGACGGTCCTCGTGAGTGTCACAGCCGGCTCGTAGGCTCTGCTCGTCATGTCGGATGCTCGCCTTCGTCGCACCGCTGGGGGGGTCAGCTCGCTTGGTCTGCACCTGGTGTGGTGCCCGAAGTACCGCGCAC
>JBOGGR010000451.1:0-5462 GCA_050744025.1 Acidimicrobiales bacterium | reverse complement strand
AACCTTGAGACACGAGGTAGCTGGCCGGAGAGCGGACAGGGACAGTACCGTTGACCGGCCAACCGAGGCCGAACGTCGGACCGCCTTGCTCCGGGTGCTCGCCAATCCTGTGCGCCTGGGCATGCTGCAGTACCTCGCCGTCTCCGGTCCCGGGACGGCAACGACCTGCGCTGCCGTCGTGGGGGTGACCCCGACCTCCGCGAGCTATCACCTTCGTCGACTGGCCGAGCACGGCCTGGTGAAGGAAGTCCCCTCCGAGGACGGGAGGGAGCGCCCCTGGGAGCTGGTTGCCGCGCCGTCCCTGCAGGTCTCCTCCGGTCCTGCCTCCACTCAGGAGTCCGCGGCTGCCCGCACAGCGTTCCAGGGTGCTGCCGACCAGCGTGACTTGATCGTCATCAACGAGTTCGCCGCCGGACGGCACCTTCTCCCTGCCGAATGGCAGGAGGCGGCGGCGCACGTCCAGGACATCGTCAGCGTCACAGTCGAGGAGCTGGCCCAGCTCGCCCAAGAGCTGGCCACGGTCGTCGAAACCTTCCATCAGAGGCGCCCGTCCCCTACCGAAGGGGACCGTCGACTCGTCTACATCTCCCTCCGGGCGGTTCCCTGGCTCAAGGCGCAGCAGCCGGGGTCCCCATGACCGTGATGGTTCCCGACGCTAGGAGAGGAGGTGAGAACCATGGACTTCGAGCTCGCGCTCGCAACTGGACCCGACGACGTGAAGTGGTTCATCTTCTGACCAACTGAAGAGGGCCCCCAGGGGGGTTGCCTCCCCCCTGGGAGCCTGAACTCGCTCACCCCTCCGCAAAGGAATCGAATGAGCACTCCCCAGTATATCGCTACTCGCCCTCGGGCCAAGCCCCTCTACCCTCGTTGCCCCGACGATCAGACACACTTCCGGGTCGGTGCGCAGAGAGACCTCACGTTGGACATCGTCGACCCTCTGGGCCAGGCATGGGCTCTCCTTGAGTTCCTCGACGGGACCCGCCCTTACGCGGAGGTGATCGCCGCAATGCTCTCAGCTTTCCCGACGCTGACGGCCCCCGACGTCGCGGTGGGGATCGCCCGTCTCGACGCCGCGGGCCTTCTCGATGATGCCTCCCCGTGCCGGTTCGACACCGATCCGCAGCTCCGGCGGTACGTAGGAAACGTCAACTACTTCAGTCACTTCTGCCACGCCACGGATCGACGCGGTGATCACCAAGAGAAGCTCAGCCAGAGCACGGCCACCCTGCTCGGCCTTGGGGGCGGCGGCTCGACAATCATCCAGCTGCTGGCTGCCATCGGCATTGGCGCTGTTGTCGCGGTGGATCACGACCGAGTCGACAGCACCAACCTCAATCGGCAACTCCTATTTGAGGAGGCCAGCGTCGGGAGACTCAAGACCGAAGCCGCCAGAGACCTCATCGCGCGGCGCAACTCCGTCCAAGAATACCGGTTTGTGTCGGCATTCGTCGATTCGCCTTCCTGCGTGAGCAAGTTGATCGCTGGCTCGACCCGCGGCCGGGTCTTCAGCGTGATCCCCCGCCGGTCCGGCTGCATCGACTGCCTCTGGCTGCACTATGCGGGCATGGATCCACGGTGGGCATCACGGTTTCGAGCCTTCAACAGCATGCAGTTTCGACCACCCACGCTGGCCTTCGCCCCCAACCTGATGCGCTTATGCGCAGAGATAGTCGACGAGGTCGTCCGCATCCTCACCAACTATCTGCCTCCGCGTTCAATCGGAACGCAGCTGGAGGTCGACTTCGAGACAGGCGTGACCACCTCGTTTCTGGACTGGCCGCGTGCCGAGGGCTGCCCTACCTGTGGCGACGGATGTGAGGAGGACCTGGCCAAGCTGCTCGGGTCGCCCGTCCTGAGGGAACCCTGAAGGTGACCGCCGCCGAGATTGTCGCCTCGTCGGCACCCACGCCTTCTCCCCTCCGGGACCGCGCTTTCAGGTTGCTGCTGGGCGGTCAAGTCCTCTCCAACGCAGGCGACCAGTTGTACCTCGTGGCCATCCCGATCCTGCTGCTCGCCAAGGGCGGCGGACCCCGGGGCCTGGGCGTCGTTCTTGCGATCTTCGGCGTGACCCGTGCCCTTGCCCTCAGCCCGGGCGGGTGGCTCGCAGATCGCCTCGGACCGAGGCGGGTGATGCTCGGGGCTGACCTGGGTCGATGTCTCGTGGTTGCTGGTCTCGCTCTCCTGGCCCTGCATCCTCGACCCTCCCTCTGGGCATTCGCCGCGGTTGCGGGCGTCCTCGGGATCGGTGACGGGCTCTTCAACCCTGCCTCCTTCGCCATAGTCCCGGCCCTGCTGCCAGACGATCTGCTCCAGTCGGCCAATGCCATCTTCCAGGCCTCGATCCAGGCCGTGGGGGTCGCCGCGCCGGCAGCAGCGGGCTTCGTGGTAGCAGCGTTTCGCCCCAGCACGGCACTGGCTGCTGACGCTGGCACGTTCGCGGTCTCCGCTGCATCGCTTGCTCTCGTCGGCCGGCTGGCGAGTCGCGGGAGGGGATCGCCCCGAGATGGCCCCGGACATGAGGCGGATGAGCCGGGCCCAGGGACGACCGGCGACCGCACGGCCCCGACCCTGTGGGCCACCTGGAAGGCATCGCCTCTGCTCCGCGTGATCTTTCTGGCCGCGGCAGCCGCCAGTCTGGTGTTCGGGGGTGCCCTGGAGGTAGGTATGCCGGCGCTGGCCCGTGGTCCCCTGGAAGCCGGGGCACAGGGCTATGGCGCGCTGCTCGCCGGCTTCTCTCTGGGGGGATTGAGTGGTGCCCTCCTGTCCTCTTGGATCGGGCGCCGGCGGACGGGCCCGGTGGCGGTGGGTGCTCTGAGCCTGCTCGGGCTGGCTCTGGTGGGGATGGCCGGCACGCCCTACCTCCCAGCCGGGGCCAGGCTCGTCGCGGCCGTGGTATTGGCGGTGCTCGGAGGCGTTGGGCTCGGGCTCGGCAACACGCTGCTCCTCACCCTGGTCCAGCGTCGCCTGCCGATCGAGGCCATGGGACGCGTCATGGGGGCAATGCTGCTGGCCAACTTCGGTCTGTACCCGATCTCAACGGTGGTCGCCGGCTCGGTCATCGGCCAGTGGGGTGTCGCCACCTACCTCCTGGGCGCCGGGATCGTTGCGACTGTCGCCGTGCTCGCGACCCTCGGTACCCACTCGATGCGCACTTCCACCCTGACGAGTCGGGGGGGTGTCGCACCCAGCGGTCGGTGACCCAGATCCCGTGGCGCCTACCCGGCCTCGGCCGGCGCCCCTCGCCCGGCGGGCTCCCGGTACTCGTTGATGAGGCCCCCGGCCAGCACCATGGCGGACTGGGGGGCGCCGAATACTGCCATGATGATCCGGACCGGCGCCAGATGGGGACTGCATGCACGGAGCCGAATCCGTCCTCGAGCTACGGGCACTGCGCGCGATCGTGCCCATGGCCGCTTGAAGTCCCTCTCAGGGAGCCGCACCCATGGTACTCGGCGAGGCCGCGAAGGGCTTGGGGCCGCCCGAGCGAGAGGGACGCCCCGGGGCCCCGGCGGCCGCCCGGGGGCTGGGCGCCGGCCGGGGGTGCCCCGGGGGGATCTCAGGCGCCGCCAACGGCGACGGCGGCGGGTGTGCCGGCCGATGGAGGGGCGGTGCCGGCGAGGAGCCCGGCCTGGCGCAGGGCGACAGTGAGGTCGTGGGGGTTGGTCGCGGCCGCCAGGGCGGCCCGCAGGTCGATGCGCCCGGCCTCGTAGAGGCCGGCCAGGGACTGGTCGAAGGTCTGCATGCCGTAGAACTCGCCGTCGCCGACGATCTCGGCCAGGTCGGGGGAGTTGGCGGGGTCGACGATGCACTGCTGGACCCGGCCGGTCACCACCATCACCTCGACGGCGGGCACCCGTCCCGCACCGTCGGCCGTGGGAACCAGGCGCTGGCCGACCGTGCCCCGCAGCGAGCCGGCCAGGGTGAGACGGACCTGGTCCTGCTGCTCGGGGGGGAAGAAGTCGACTATCCGGTTCAGGGTCTCCTTGGCGTCCGTGGTGTGCAGGGTGGAGAGGACCAGGTGGCCGGTCTCGGCTGCTCCGAGCGCGGCCCGCACCGTATCGATGTCCCGCATCTCCCCCACCAGGATCACGTCGGGGTCCTGGCGCAGGGCGGCCCGCATGGCGGTCGGGAAGTCGGCCGTGTCCATCCCCACCTCGCGCTGGTCGATGGAGGCCACCCGGTCGTCGTGGAGCACCTCGATGGGGTCCTCGATGGTGATGACGTGGCACGGCCGGGCCCCGTTGATGCGGTCGACCATGGCCCCGAGCGTGGTCGTCTTGCCCGACCCGGTCGGGCCGGTGACGAGCACGAGGCCCCGCGGCTCGTCGGCCAGGGCCCCGACGACGGGGGGCAGGCCCAGCTCCTCCAGGGTGGGCACCACGGCCGGCACCAGCCGCATGACGATGGACAGCATCCCCCGCTGGCGGAACAGGTTGACACGGAACCGCCCGAGCCCCTCCACGGTGTACGCGCAGTCGGCCTCCCCAGCCGCCGGGGCCGCCCCGCCGAGGACGGCGGCCGCCACCTCCTCGGCCGCCTCACCCTCGAGGTCGGGCTGGCCAGGGAGCTCCTCCAGGCTCCCGTTCACCCGGATGCGGGGCACCGAGCCGACCTTCAGGTGCAGGTCGCTCCCCCCGGCCTCGGCCAGGAGTCGCAGGCAGTGGTCCAACCAGTCGTGAGCCATCCCGACCCTTATCGGAACGGCACCGGTCCCACCTGAGCCCCGTGCCCACTCCCGCCGGCCGCGCCCCCCCGGGCCGTGCCCCCGCGGACACCGGCCGGGCCCCCTGCCCCGCCGCCGCCGCCGTCAGGGCTTCGCCGGGAGCACGGGCATCGCGTAGAACGTCACCGTGACGCCCGAGGTGCTGCGGCCGAGGCCGCCGCCGGTGAGGCGCATGGCCCGGACGGCCGTGGGCACGTACGGGCCGGTCGAGCCGAGGGTGGAGGGCGGCACGACCAGGTGCTGGTCCCCCGCCGTCGCTGGGATGAAACGGTAGGTGGCGACAGCCGTCCCCTTCGGCCCCTTCACCTGGACGTGGACCACCGGCGGTCGCAGCACGACGCCCGCCAGGCGGGCGCCGAGCGGCCGGGGCAGCGGTCCCCAGGCGGCGAGGACGGCGTCCCCCCTGGGCGCGGCCGGCACCGTCACCCAGCGGTCCCAGCCGGTGTGCACGGTCCGCACGACCGTTGGCTGCGAGCAGCGGGGCGCCACCTGCGCCAGCACCTGCCACCTGGCCGTGGCCCGGAGCTGGGCGTAGTTGCAGACCAGCGCGACCTGGGTGGCGGGGGGGGTGAAGGCAGGGTACCGATGGTCCAGGACCGGGCCGGCGCGGCGGAGTATCCGGGCCGGGGCGTCCGAGGAGCCGAGCAGGCCGGCGTCTGCTTGGTCGAGCCACGGCGTGTACGCCACGTAGTCCTGGAAGAGCGGGGGCGGGTCCCAGGAGAGCGAGGGGTAGGCC
>JBOGGR010000450.1:0-4917 GCA_050744025.1 Acidimicrobiales bacterium | reverse complement strand
CCTGGTCGCCTGGGGATGCCCGGTTGGCTGGTCGGGTCTTGTGCCGCGGGTGCGGCTGCCCTCGGGCCGTGCGGTCCCTGGGTTCCCTGCTTGTCGGCTCGGCCAGGCCGGCTGGTGCCGGCATGGGGGTCCCGCCGGGCAACCGGCCCGAGAAGCTGGCGGGCGACCGCGCCGGCCAGTACAGCATCAGGGTCGACCAGCAGTGGCGTCTCTGCTTCCGGTGGAGGGCCGCCGGCGCCGACGACGTCGAGATCGTGGACTACCACTGAGCGAGGAGCTTCACATGACCACGAGCGATGTGATCACCCTGATCCACCCCGGCGAGATCCTCGTTGAGGAGTACCTGACCCCACTTGGCATCACCCAGCACCGTCTCGCCGTCGCCATCGGTGTCCCGCCCCGGCGGGTCAACGAGATCGTGCACGGCAAGCGCCGCATCAGCGCAAACACGGCGTTGCGGCTGGCCCGCTACTTCGGGACCTCAGAGCGGTTCTGGATCAACCTCCAGAGCCGGTACGACCTCGAGGTCGAGCGGGACCGGATCGCCTCGGCCCTCGCCGAGATCCACCCTCTGCGCAGCGCCTGACGGCAGCCGGCCGTCGGGCCGGCGGGCCCCGCACTCCGGGCGAGGTGATAGCAGTTTTGGTCGTCCTACGACGCGAACTGCTATCACCTCGGTCCCGGGCCGGGTTGGAGCGAGCGATCGCCATGCCGGAACGCTGTCGCTCGCCGTCGTGTCCAGACCGCCAGCTCCTACGGCGGCCACCGGGAGCGGCGACGACGGCCCATGCAGACCGGGTCAGGCGGGAGGTGTCGGGGCGCCCGCAGCCCCGGGGCACTGGTTGCCGACAAGGCCAGCTGGAGCGCGCCTGGGCCGGGGACCGGGCGCCTGGGCCCGACGACCGGACCGCGATGGTCGCCGCGCCCGGCTGCCCGGCTGCCCGGTCGCCCGTCAGACCCGGCCGGCGGCCAGGCGGGCGACGCGCCGCCCCAGGTTGACCGCGTGGTCCCCGAGGCGCTCGTAGAAGCGGGCGATCAGCGTGACCTCCGTGGCCACCGGCACGGGCATGGCCCCCCGTGCCACCTCGGCCGTCAGCCGGGTGTGGAGGGCGTCCAGCTCCTCGTCGGCCTCGTCCAGCTCCTCCTCGGCCTCGGCCGACCGGTCGACGTACGCCTCGGCGACCTGTCGCCACATGGCGAGGCCGACCTCGGCCATCTGCTGGACGATGCCCCGGCTCTGGGGCGTCATGTCGGCGCCCAGGCCGTGCCCGGCCCGCTGGGCTATGTGCTCGGCCAGGTCGGCGCTGCGCTCCAGCTCCGGCAGGATCTGGAGGACGGCCACGAGGTAAGGCAGGTCCTCCCTGACCAGCTCGGGCCGGTCGAGCTGACGGCGGACCAGCTCCTCGACCTCCTGGGACAGCTCGTCCACCATCTGGTCCCGGGCCACCAGGCGCTCGGCCTGGGCCCGGTCGTGGCTCAAGAGGGCGTCGGTCGCCCCGGCCAGGCTGTCGCTCACCAGGGCGAACAGGCGGGTGACCTCGGACTCGATGCGAACCGCAGCATCGGCTCCACCCTGGTCGAACGCCATGCCCATCGAGGTCACCCTACCCGCAGGGCTGCCGGCGGCCACGGGCCGCTACCTGGCCGGCGACCCGGAAGCCCTCGGTTCGCCATCGCCAGCCTTTCACCTCGATGTCACGTGCCGTTCACCTGACGTTGCTCCCGGTGTCACCTGGGCGGGGAAGGCTGTAGGGCGTGGACGGAAGCCCTGCGACAGGAGCCCCCACCGGCAGAGAGCTCACCAGCCAGGGAGGTGACCCCGGTGCCGCCGCTCGCTGACGCCCAGGGGGGAACGCTCCTGGAGGCCCTCAACGAGGCCCGCCTCGGCAAGTTCCACCTCCGGGCCGCCCTCACCACGGGCATGGGCTTCTTCACCGATGCCTACGACCTGTTCATCATCGGGGCCGCCCTCGTCATCCTGAAGGGCCAGTGGCACCTGACCCCGACCGAGGTCTCCCTGCTCGGCAGCTCGGCCCTCATCGCCGCCTTCGTCGGCGCCTTCGTCTTCGGGCGGATCGCGGACCTCTTCGGCCGCAAGCGCGTCTACGGCCTGGAGGCGGCGATCATGGTCGTGGGCGCCATCGCCTCGGCGCTCGCCCCGGGCATCGTCTGGCTGATCGCCTTCCGCTTCGTCCTCGGCGTGGGCATCGGTGGGGACTACCCCGTCAGCGCCGTGCTCATGAGCGAGTACTCCAACACCCGGGACCGGGGCAAGCTCGTCGGCCTGGTCTTCTCGATGCAGGCCCTTGGCCTGATCGTCGGCCCACTGGTCGGCATCGCCCTCGTCGGCGCCCATGTCGCCCCCGCGGTCACGTGGCGGCTCATGCTGGGCCTGGGCGCCCTGCCGGCGGCAGCCGTGATCTGGTTCCGGCGCCGGCTCCCGGAGTCCCCCCGCTACCAGGCCCAGGTCGAGGGCGAGGCCGGGCGGGCTGCCGTCCAGCTGGCCGCATACTCAGGGGGGAGCGTCCGGGTCGACGGGAGGCCGGTCGCCGGCCCGGACCTCGCCCCGGTCGCCGGACGGGTCGCCGGCCCGGACCTCGCCCCGGACCTCGCCCCGGTCGCCGGCCCGGACCTCGCCCCGGCCCCCGGCCCGGTCCCTGTGGGCACCCGCGCCGCCACGACCAGGCCAGGGCGGCTGAGCCTGCGGGCATTCCTCACGAATCGCCGCTACCTCCTCACGCTCGTGGGCACGGCTGGCACATGGTTCCTGTTCGACTACGCCTACTACGGCAACTCCATCTCCACCCCGGTCATCCTCCGGATGGTCGCGCCGCACGCCAGCCTGCTCACCACACTGGAGTGGACGCTCCTCATCTTTGCCGTGGCCGCCCTGCCCGGCTACCTCCTGGCCACCGCCACGATGGACCGTATCGGCCACCGGCGCCTCCAGCTGATCGGCTTCGCGGTCATGGCCGGCGCCTTCCTCGCCATCGGGCTCGTGCCCGGCGTGGCCGTCGCGGCCGTCCCGTTCCTCGCCGTGTACGCGGTGAGCTACTTCTTCTCGGAGTTCGGGCCGAACACCACCACCTTCGTCATGTCGGCCGAGCTGTTCCCGGTCAGCATCCGGACCACCGCCCACGGCCTCTCGGCCGGCACGGCCAAGGTCGGCGCCTTCATAGGGGTGTTCATCTTCCCCCTCCTCACCGCCTCGTTCGGGCTTCGGGGCACCCTGACCGTGACGGCCGGCTTCGCCGTGGCCGGCTTCCTCCTCACCCTGGTGCTGCCGGAGCCGGCCCGCCGGTCGCTGGAGGAGGTGTCCGCCGGCGACCAGGCGCTGGCGGCCGCTCCGGGTCGGGGGCGACCCGGTCGGGGCAGGGGCGCTCCTGGCCGCCGGGTGGCCGCCCGGCCCGAGTGCGTCGCCAGCTGACGAGGCGGAGGAATAGGGCCCTCCTGCTCGGCCCCGGTGCCCACTCCCGCCCGCCGGCGCCCCCCGCCGAGCCGGCGCCCCCCGCCCGCCTGGGCCCTCGGCCGCCGGCACCCCACCCCGCCTAGGCGGGGTGGCTGTCCGGGGGCCCGGGGGTCCGGCGCCGCCACGCCTCCTCCGCCCGGGCCACCACCTCCCGCAGCGGCAGGGCGCGCCGCCGGGCCACCCGGGCGGCGTCGTCGAGCTCGGCCTTGGCCCGGCCCGGGCTGACCTTGACCCGGACGGGCAGCCCGTCCACCTCCACCTGGTCCACGTGGCGAGGCGCCGGCCAGCGCTCCAGCCGCTGGCCCCGGACTCCGAGGGTGCCGGTCTCGGCCCGCATGGCCGCCGCGAGGGAGGGAGCCAGGGCGGGGTCGGCCAGGACAGAGACGACGTGGGCGGGACGGCCCTTCTTCATCACGACCGGGGTGATCCAGGCATCGTGCGCCCCCGCCTCGAGCAGGGCGGCCACGGCATGGGCCAGCACCTCGCCGCTGACGTCGTCCAGGTTGGCCTCGAGGAGGACCACGGGCTGGCCGGTGCCTGGCGCCCCCGGGGCGGCCTGCTGATCGGCCGGCCGGCCGAGGACGACCTGGGTCACGTTGGGCAGGCCGTCCAGCTCCCGTGCTCCGGCCCCGTAGCCGGTGGCGAGGATCGTCATCGGCGGCAGCGGCCCGTAACCGCTCGCTGTGGCGGCCAGCAGCGCTGCCCCGGTCGGCGTGGTCAGCTCGACCCCGACGGGGCGCCCCTCGGTGGGCACGCCCCGGAGGAGCTCCACCACGGCCGGGGCCGGGTTGGGGAGGAGACCGTGGGCGGTGCGGACCACGCCGGTCCCGGTGGTGACCGCGCTCGCCGTGACCAGGCCGATGCCGAGCACCTCCAGGGCGGCGCAGGTGCCGACGACGTCGATCACGGCGTCGTGGCCACCCACCTCGTGGAAGTGGACCTGGGCCGGCGGGCGGCCGTGTAGGCGCCCCTCCACCTCGGCCAGCGCCGCGAAGGTTGCGAGGACCCGGTCCCGGACCCGGTCCGGGAGCCTGGCCTCCTCGACCAGGCCGACGATGTGGGCATGGGTCCGGATCACGCCGTCGTCCCGGACGCGCACCATCGCCCGCGTCGCAGCGATGCCCCCCCGCAGGACGGGCTCGGCCTCGAGGGACCAGCCTCGGAGGGGCAGGGACTCGAGGAGGCGCCGGACCTCGTCCAGGTCGGCGCCGGCGTCGAGCAGGCTCCCGAGCGCCATGTCGCCCGCGATGCCGGCGAAGCAGTGGAACCAGGCCGTGTCCCCCGCGGCTGCGCCGCCCCGCCCGGGGCCCCAACCCCGGGCTCCTCCGGGAGGCGGGGCCCCCACCCCGCCCCCGGCCGTGTCCCCCGCGGCTGCGCCGCCCCACCCGGGCTCTGCGGTCACCGGAGGAGGCGGGCCACGGCGCAGGCGGCGCCGAAGCCGTTGTCGA
>JBOGGR010000449.1:0-2288 GCA_050744025.1 Acidimicrobiales bacterium | reverse complement strand
GGCCTCCAGCTCGTCCCGGGAGAGGTGACGGCGGCCGGCCAGGGGCCGGGCACCCAGCTCGTCGGCGGAGGGCGAGGGCCTGGCCGTAGGAGGCGGCCGGGGCCGGACCACGACCGTCACCTCGACGCGGCCGCCGGGCTCGGCCGGACCGAGCTCCCTGGCCCCCTCCAGCGGGGCCCGCTCGCTGTCGGGGAGCGCCAGGAGGTCCACTGCCCGACCTACGCCGGCAGGGCCGGCCGAGCCCGGCCCACGTCGACCCCATCCGGCCTCGGCGCCCCGCAGACGACGCTCCAAGCTCTCACCGACCCTCCTTCGACAGCACTGCCGGGCGCAAGGTGCAGCCCAGCGTACCGGAGGCCGTGACGAGCCTTGGTGTACCACCTATGCAGCGTGTTGGTACGGCGCGCGAGGGATCCACCATCCACTCGTGGAACCTGGCGGAGGTGCTCGTCGGCGGCGTCACGACGGGCCGCGGCCAGGCCCGGGCGGGCGCGCCGGCACCACGTCACCGTGGAGCCTGGCACGGGACGCGAGCCGGCCAGCCTGTCTCACTGACCCGGCTCGGGGCCTGTTCCGGGGGCGCCTTCGATCTCGACCAGTCGCCCCGCGCCTGGCGGTCGCCGGGCGGCGATCACGGCGATGGCCCCGACGGCGACCAGCCCGCCCAGCACCTGGACGATGGTCAGCGGCTCTCCGAGCACGATCAGGGCGGCCACCCCGGCGACGACGGGGTTGGCCGCCCCGATCACCGACGACACGGACACGTCCACGAAGCGGTGGGCCCAGTTGATGAGGATGTGGCCGGTCCCGGGGACCAGCACCATGAGGCCGATCCAGAGCCACGACATGGCTGGCACCGGGTGCATGACCTGGCCGGAGAGCAGGGCGACTGGCGTCATCACCACGGCCGCCACGATCATCACCCCGGTGGTGTACTCGATGGCGCCGGTGCCCACACGAGCCCGCTTGGAGACGAGCCAGTACCCGGTCCAGGCCAGGAGCGAGCCCAGGGCCAGCAGGTCGCCGGCCAGGCCGTGGCCGCTGATCCCACCTCCACCGACGACCACCACCACCGCCCCGGCGATGGCGATGCCGGTCCAGCCGACCTCCCGCCGCCCGACCCGGTCCCCGAACCAGCGGCCGGCCACGAGCAGGACCAGCGCCGGCTGCAGGACCCCGATCACCGTGGCGTCGGCCACGCTCGTGCGGTTGAGGGCGCCGAAGAACAGAGCCATGTCGGCGCACAGGAGCACGCCGCCGGGCGCGGCCCGGCGCAGCAGCCGCCAGCTCAGGGCCCCGCGGCTCACGAGCAGCACCAGGCCCATGAATGCCACGCCCATCCACAGCCGGTAGAAGAGCAGCTCCAGGCTCCCCAGGTGGGCCAGCTTCACCAGCACGGCGCCGAGTCCCCAGCAGACCACCGCCCCTCCGGCGCCGGCTGTCCCGAGCGCCCGCTGGCCGGAGGTCACCCGCGCCCCCGTCACCGTCGCCATCATCGTCTCCTAGCTCTCGACCCGACCCTAGGCGAGACCGGCTCCCCGGCCGTAAGGGGCACCGGTCCGCCGCTCGAGGCGCACGAGCGGCCCGAGGAGGTGGGCACGGGGCCCGGGGAGCACGGGCCCTATTTCTCCAAGGAGTGGGCCGGGCAGTAGGAGCGGTCGGCACCGGCCTATCCTTTGGGGAGGAACCCTGCGCACCACCGGAGGACGCCGTGCCCAGCTTGTACGCCCCCGCCATCCCGACCTTCGACTCGCCGGCCGCCGAGCGGCTCGACCGCAAGCAGCGGCTCGCTGCGGCGTTCCGCCTGTTCGCCCGCTTCGGGTTCAGCGAGGGGGTGACCGGCCACATCACGGCCCGGGACCCCGAGCGCCTCGACCACTTCTGGGTCAACCCGTTCGGCATGCACTTCGGGCTCGTGAAGGCGTCCGACCTCATCCTCGTGAACCACCGGGGCGAGGTCGTCGAGGGCGGCCGGGCGGTCAACGCAGCCGCCTTCGCCATCCACTCCCAGGTCCACGCCGCCCGGCCCGACGTGGTCGCCGCCGCCCACGCCCACTCGCTCCACGGCAAGGCCTGGTCCTCCCTCGGGCGGCCACTCGACCCCATCACCCAGGACGCCTGCGCCTTCTACGGTGAGCACGCCCTTTTCGACGACTACACTGGCGTCGTGCTGGAGGCCGAGGAGGGCAAGCGCCTGGCCCACACCCTCGGGGACAACAAGGCCGTGATCCTGCGCAACCACGGCCTGCTCACCGTCGGGCACTCAGTCGACGAGGCGGCCTGGTGGT
>JBOGGR010000448.1:0-8914 GCA_050744025.1 Acidimicrobiales bacterium | reverse complement strand
ACCACCAGGCCGCCTCGTCGACTGAGTGCCCGACGGTGAGCAGGCCGTGGTTGCGCAGGATCACGGCCTTGTTGTCCCCGAGGGTGTGGGCCAGGCGCTTGCCCTCCTCGGCCTCCAGCACGACGCCGGTGTAGTCGTCGAAAAGGGCGTGCTCGCCGTAGAAGGCGCAGGCGTCCTGGGTGATGGGGTCGAGTGGCCGCCCGAGGGAGGACCAGGCCTTGCCGTGGAGCGAGTGGGCGTGGGCGGCGGCGACCACGTCGGGCCGGGCGGCGTGGAGTGCGCGGTGCCGGTCGGAGCCGCCGCGTCCTCCTCGGCGGTGCTGGAGGAGGTCCTGCCGGCGCTCGCAGCCCGAGACACCCTGCGCCTCGAGGCCGATCTCCCCCCGCCCGGCCACGAGCTCGGCCCGGGGATCACGCCCGTGCAGGCCGGGCTCTCCCGCGTGGTGGGCTCGTCCCGGCAGACCTCCGGGGTCGGGATACGCTCGAGCCCGAGCGAGAGGCCGGCGTGGGCCGCCGCCTGCGGGGCTGGTGACGGACCGACACCAAGCCCCCCCGCAAAGGCCGGCAGGTGCTTCGCCGACGACCGCCCGGTGGGCGAAGTGACATCGGGCAACTACTCACCCGTCCTGGCCCTGGGGAGTCGCACTCGCCTCCTCCCGCCCAACTTGGCGGTTGGACCGACGGCGTCGTCGTGACCGAGGGAACGAGCGGACCGACCGGGAGGAATCCCGCCTTTGTCCGGGCGCCTCACGGTCCGGGCTTGATCGGCGTCGGCGTTCTCCCCCTCGACGGGCTCGGACTGGTGCCCGGCCCCCTTGCCTGCGTGTCGTCGGTAGGCGGCATCGCATCGGGCTTCGCCACCCCGGCCCTCGCTCGAGTCGCGCGGTCCCGGCCCCGCGGCACCGCCCCGTCGGGACCGGGGCGACTCCCTGTCGATGCTTCCCGTGTGCCCAGCAGATTGCTCTCCACCCTGACCAGATGCGCCCGCATGACCTGGGTGGCCCGTTCCGCGTCCCGGACCCTTAGGGCCCTGACCAGCTCCTCGTGGTCCCGCTGGTAGTCGTGCTGGCGCTGCCGTGAAAAGCCCCGGCGCTTGAGGTCCCCCCAGAGGGGCCCATGGCGGGCGGCATCTATCACCGCGAAGACGCGCACGAGGAGCTGGCTGTGGCTGGCTGCCACGACGCTGCGGTGCAGCGCCGCGTCCCAGACCTCGAACTCCTCGTGGCTCTGGGCGGCCGAGCCTCCCACGAGGCAGCGCTCCATCTCGTCCAGGTCTCGATTGGTGGCCCAGGACACCACCAGAGGGATCACCTGAGGTTCGAAGAGGTGACGCACGGCCATGACATCAGCAGGGCCGACGTCGTCGGGCAGCGGAGCGTTCCCTTCGGCATCCGACCCGTCCAGCGGGCGGAGGAACGTGCCCCTCCCCACCTCCCGGCTGACCCGGCCCTTGGCATCGAGGGTGGCGAGACCTCGCCGGACGGCCGTCCTGGTCAGCCCCAGCTGGTCTGCCATCTCCCGCTCGGTGGGGAGGCGGCTGCCCGGGGTCAGACCGCGTCCCTCGATGTCAGCCTCTATGAGCGCCGCGATGCGCCCGTCGGTTCCGGAGACAGCTCTTTGCTTCGAGGTCATGGGGCTCCTGTTGCCGGCTCCCGGGGGGCTTCAACCTTTCCAACCCATCTTATCACCGAGCTCGCACGAGCCGCAGGAACTTCCCACCTGCTCCGCAGGCCCCGGCGGCCGTTGACACCGTCACAGAGGCGGCTCTACACTCCAACCAATCCAGCCTGAGTCAACCAATATCGGTCGAGAGTGAGGGGGACCGCCATCGTGAGATTGGCTACCATCGTCACCGCCAGCGGACCACACGCCCACGTCCGGGGCCGATCCGGCTACGTCGACATCGCCGAGGGGACCGGCGACAGTCGGTTCCGCTCGATGACGTCGCTGCTCGAGGCCGGGCCGGTGGCGATGGATGCCGTCCGCAAGCTGGTGGACCGAGACGGCACGGAGTACGGTCCGGAGGACCTGGGACCGGCCGTTCCCAGGCCCGGTCGCATCCTCTGCCTGGGGCTCAACTACCGGGAGCACGCCCTCGAGGGTGGTCGCGAGGTCCCCGCGTGGCCCGAGTCCTTCGTCCGCTGCCCGGGCACCGTCATCGGGCCCTTCGCCGATCTCGTGAAGCCGGCCCTGACCGAGCGGTTCGACTTCGAGGGGGAGCTCGGCATCGTCATGGGGGAAGGCGGTCGCTACATCCCTGCCGAGAAGGCCCTCTCGGCCATCGCCGGTTACGTCGTGCTGAATGACGCCTCCGCCAGGGACTGGCAGCGGGCCGGGACGCAGTGGACCGGGGGCAAGAACTTCGACGGCACCCTCCCGATCGGCCCCGAGCTGGTCACGGCGGATGAGGTCGACGTCTCCGACCTGGCCCTCACAACCCGCGTCAACGACCATGTGATGCAGTCGGCCCGGACCTCGCAGATGATCGTCAGCATCCCGAGCACCGTCGAGTTCTTCTCCTCCTTCACCCGGCTTCTCCCGGGGGACGTGATCGCGACCGGGACTCCCGGTGGCGTGGGGTTCGCCCGCCAGCCACCGGTGTGGCTGGTGCCCGGCGACGTGGTCGAAGTGGCGGTCGAGGGCCTGGGCAGCATTCGCAATCGTGTCGTGGCCGAGGAGGACGGTGTCGTGGCCGAGGAGGACGGTGTCGCCCACTGGCGCTGGAGCCCCCTGCGCTCGACCCCGTAGCCAGCGTGATCAGGGACAAGCCGAACCGAGAGAAGGGGGTCTCCATGACCAGCCACCATCCCTTGACCACACTTCGTGCGGCTCGCCGGCCTGGGCGCCGGGGCCGCCAGGGCGGACCGGGGTGGCCCCGTCCCACCCGCTACCTCGTGGCGCTGGCCACCGTCGCGCTGGGTCTCGCCGCCTGCTCGGGCGGCGGCGGCTCGGCCCCCACCACGACCAGCTCGGCCGGTGCCGCGTCGACGAGCAGCTCGGCCGGTGCCGCGTCGACGAGCAGCTCGACCGGTGCCACGACGGGAACAACCGGGTCGTCGACCTCACCCAAGGGGGCGACCCTCACGGTGGCCGACCTGGCTCCCTTCACCGGGACCGACGCCGCCCTCGGCCCCACGTACCTGGCCGCCTGCTATGCCGCCACGGGCGCCATCAACCACGCCGGCGGGGTCCTCGGGCACCAACTGGCTTGCAAGTCCGTCGACACCAGAGGTGACCCTGCTGACGCCGTCCCTGCCACCAGGCAGATGTTCGCCAGCACACCAAACCTGGTGATGGTCATCGGCGTCACCTCGGACGAGGCCGCCTCGGTCGTCCCCATCATCAACCACAACAAGATGGTCGTGTTCGCCATGACCGGGCAGTCCGAGTTCGACCACACCCACTTCCAGTACTTCTATCGCCTGGTGCCCCCCGACATCGAGGAGGGTTACGCCTTGGTGTCGATCGCCCACTACTACAAGCACTACAACAAGATCGCCCTCGCGTTCGGAAATGACATCGGATCTCAGGCCTTCGTGCAGCCTGTCCTGAGCGCCATCAAGAAGGCAGGCGAGACGGTTGCTGGCAACGAGACCCTCAACCTGCAGGCCACAACGTTCCGCACCGAGGCCTCCAAGATCATCGCCAGCCATCCTGACGTCATTCTCACAGAGGCACTGGGGCCGACCGACGCCACGTTCCTCTCCGAGGTGAAGCAGCTCAACGGTGGGCATATGATCCCGGTCATAGGGACCTCGGCCACGATCTCACCGGCCTGGTACAAGTCGGTCTCGGCGGCCGTGGGGGCGTCTACCCTGAGCCAGAACTTCCTCGCCGACAACTTGGTCGTGCTCAGCAGCGGGCCGGCCTACAGCGTCTTCAAGGCGAACCTGCTGGCCGTCAAGTCCAAGTTCAAGAACGCCGGGAACTTCAATACGTATCTCACGGCCCCGGGCAGTGTGCATCTCTACGACGGCATCAACCTGGGCGCTCTGGCCATGCTCGAGGCCAAGAGCACGAACCCCGTCAAGTACCAGCCCTTCATCATCCCGATCGCCAACGGGACTTCCGGCGCAGTGGTTGTGCACTCCTTCCAGGAGGGCGTCGCCGCGCTCGAGGCCGGTAAGGCCATCCGCTACGAGGGGCCAGGCGGTCCCGTGACGTTCGACAGCTACCACACCTCGAACGGGATCTTCCAGGTTGACACGTACAGCCCGAGCGGCCAGGTCCACGTCGTCGCCAACATCCCCAACGCGCACCTCCGAGCCCTGTCGTAGGCGGTAGGTTCGTACACGACGGCGAGGGAGAGCACGGGGCCATGGGCGTCTACATCGCAGCCATCGGGTTCGGCCTGGTGGCTGCGGCCGTCCTGGCCATCGCCGCCGTCGGCTTCACCATGCAGTTCGCGGTGACCGACGTGCTCAACCTGGCCTACGGCGGGGTGATGATCGCCGCCGCGTACATCACGTACGCCGTGAACCGCCTGGGCGTCACCGTGTGGCTGGGAGTCGTGGCCGGCGCCGTGGCCGGCGCCGGGCTGTCGGTGTTGTTGAACCGCGTCGTCTACACCCCCTTCCAACGGCGCAAGATCTCGAGCATCGGCATCGTCATCGTCTCGTTGGGGATGGCCCTGGTCTTCGAGTACGTGGTGCAGGCCGTTGCCGGCCCCACCAACGTCTCCTACACCATGAGCCAGGGGCCTACCTTGCGGCTCGGGTCGTTCCAGCTGACGACTGTCCAGCTCGTCATCATCGCCTTGAGCATCCTGACCATGATCGTGATCCACTTCCTCCTCCAGTACACGCGCCTCGGAAAGGCCATGCGGGCCACCGCCGCCAACCGCTCGCTGGCCCGGAACTGTGGCATCCGCACGGATCGTGTTGTCACCCTCACATGGCTGATCACCGGGGCGCTGTGCGGGGTGAGCGGATCGGTGTTCGCCATGAACTCGGGGTCTTTCGGCGCCACCAGCACCGATCTCTTCCTCGTGATCATCCTGGCGGCTGTCTTCCTCGGGGGCATTGGCCAGCCCTACGGGGCCATGCTGGGGGCCCTCGTCATCGGTCTGATAACAGAGGTCAGCGCCGCCTTGATCACGCCCAGCTACAAGGACGTGATCGCCTTCGTGATCCTGGTGGTAATGATGGCCAGCCGGCCCCGGGGGCTCTTCGGGGCGGAGCTCAGCACCTGACCAGGCTGGGAGATCGTAGCCATGCACCACGCGGTGCTCTTCTACATCACCAATCTCCTGGTCTACGCCGGCGTGGACGCGATTGCCTGCCTCGGGCTCAGCATGCAGTTCGGGGTCTCGGGGGTCGTGAACTTCGGCTTCATCATCTTCCAGGCGGCGGGGGCCTACACGGCGGCGATCCTCTCTCTGCCTCCGGACTCGGCCAACGGTGGCTTTCAGCAGTACATCTCCGGGCTCCAGCTCCCGTTCCCCGTTCCCTGGATCGGGGCGGCCGTGGTAGGAGGCGTGATCTCGATACCATTCGCGGCCCTGGTCGGGCGCCGCCTGCGGGGGGACTTCGCAGCCGTCGGCCTGCTGGTCACCGCTGTGATCCTCAACACCGTCGTCACCAACTTCCGGCCCTTCCTCAACGGCGCGGCCGGACTGGCTCTCGTGCCGGCCCCACTGAATGGTCAGCTGGACTCCCAGTCGCAGAGCTATCAATGGTACTACTCGGCAGCGGCGATCATCATCTGCATCGCGGTCTATGTGTTCCTGCGGCGGATCACCGAGTCGCCTTACGGCCGGAGCCTGAGGGCCATGCGGGACAACGACATCGTCGCGGATTCGCTCGGGAAGCGCCTGGTTTCCCTGCGAACGGCGATGCTGGTGACCGGCGGTGCGGTAGCCGGCCTGAGTGGGGGCATCCTGGTCGGCTTCATAAACCTGTGGGCCCCGTCGGCCTGGCTCTACCAGGAGTCGATCGTGCTCTTCGCCGCCGTGATCATCGGAGGCATGGGGAACCACCGGGGTGCCATCCTGGGCGCCATCTTGGTCCCGTTGGGCTTCGAGGAGGCTACCCGCTTCATCCCCGCCGTCGGAGGTCCGAACTTGATCCCGGCCCTGCAGTGGGTGGTGATCGGGCTGCTCATCGTGCTGTTCCTGTGGTTCCGGCCCCAGGGCATCCTCCCCGAGCGCCGGCGCATGGTCTCCCGGGCCAGGCTGGAGAGATTCGCCCGGCCGCTGCCCCCCGCGGCGGTCGGGGCCAGTGCCTCACGGATGGCCCTGGCCGGCCTCGTGGCCGGCTCTCGGGGTCCACTGGCCGTTCCTGTCGACTACGAGGGTGGGGAGAGAGCGGCGGTAGGTTCGAGGGAGTCGAGCCCTGAGTCCGCCGCTCTCGCGCCGGCAGCTCACCGCAGGGCGGGTGTCGACTTTGCGGTCCTGGAGACGCGCGGTCTCGGACGCAGCTTCGAGGGGGTGCGTGCGGTCGACGACGTGAGCATCTCCGTGGCCCGGAGCCGGCTGACGGGGCTGATCGGTCCCAACGGGGCCGGGAAGTCGACTCTGCTCAGCATGCTGGCTGGCACGCTGCCGGCCTCGTCCGGACAGGTGCTCTACAGGGGAGAGGACATCACCGGCCTGCCTGCCTTCCGGCGCGCCCGGCAAGGGCTGGTGAGGACTTTCCAGCTCGCCAGTGAGTTCAAGCGCTTGACCGTTCTGGAGAACCTCTTGTCCGCGGTGCCCGGCCAGGCAGGCGATTCCTTCCTCGGGGCGGTGCGGGGCAAACGGTACTGGGCGCGGTCCGAGGTCGAGGCCATCGACCGAGCCAGCGCCCTCCTGAACCGGTTCGGGCTCGCCGCTATGGCCGACAGCTATGCGGGCGACCTGAGCGGGGGCCAGCGACGACTGGTGGAGATCATGCGGGCCCTGATGACCCAACCCGAGGTCCTCCTCCTGGACGAGCCCATGGCCGGCGTCCATCCCCGACTCGCCAGGGAGATAGGAGCTGAGCTCGTCGCCCTGTGCCGGGAAGGCATGACGATCGTGATGGTCGAGCACGAGCTGGCCATCATGGACGAGTTCTGCGACCCGGTCATCGTCATGGCAGAGGGAAAGGTCCTGGCCGAGGGCACCATGGCCGTCCTGCGAGGCCGGTCGGAAGTGGTGGAGGCCTACCTTGTCGGCTGAGCCCGCAGTGGTGGGGCTCTCTTTGCGGACCCGGGAAGTCACTGCCGGCTACGGGGGGGCGCCGGTCATTCACGGGGTGTCGGTCGAGGTCGAGCCGGGGGAGGTGGTGTCGGTCGTCGGGCCGAACGGCTCGGGCAAGAGCACTCTGCTCAAGAGCCTGGTCGGCGTGGTTCAGGTCCTGGCGGGGAAGGTGCTGCTCGACAACCGGGACGTGACCAACTGGCTTCCCGAGGACATCGCCCGCAGCGGCGTCGGCTACGTACCCCAGGTCGACGACGTCTTCGGCCCCCTGAGCGTCAAGGAGAACTTGGAGATGGGTGGCTACCTGCTGCGGCCCAGGGAGGTCCCGGCCCGCATGGACCACGTCATCGACGTTTTCCCGAAGCTGGGGACCATGCTGGCCCGGCGGGCCGGGAAGCTGAGTGGCGGCGAGCGCAAGATGCTGGCCATGGGCCGCGTGCTCATGCTGGAGCCGAGCGTGGTCATCCTGGACGAGCCGACGGCCAACCTGGCGCCGGCCATCGCCCAGACTCTCCTGGCGGACCACGTCCGCAAGCTGGCCTCGACCGGCGCGTCCGTCCTCGTCGTCGAGCAGCGGGCCCGGGCCGTCCTCGAGATATCCGACCGGACCTACGTGCTGGGCGGGGGACGTTGCCAGATGGAGGGCACACCGGCACAGCTCTCGATCAGCCCCGAGTTCATCGAGTCGTTCCTCGGGGGCGGACGCGGTGGCCCGGCCCTACGGGCAGAGAGCGAATGATGGCCCCATCAGACATATCAGAGGGCCTGCCGGGAGACCGGCCCGGCTTTCGCATGCGGGCCGGATGGCCGAGGCCAGAGAAGGCGTTGCTCGAGGCTTACGGCCGCCTGTCCACCCCGGCCGTGGCCGACGCGATGCACCGGATGGGAGCAATGTCAGGGAGCATCCGGCCCCTCTGGGCCGGTGCCAAGCTGGTCGGCAGCGCCCTTCCGGTGTGGGTCAGAACGGGTGACAACCTACTCATCCACAAGGCCCTCACTATGGCGACCCGGGGTGACGTCCTGGTCGCCAACGGCCAGGGCTCCCTGGCTCACGGCCTGTTCGGGGAGCTCATGGCTCGCGGTGCTCTCTCCCGTGGAGTGGCTGGGCTGGTGGTCGATGGCGCCGTGCGGGACATCGAGGCCCTGGCGGACCTGGCCTTCCCAGTGTTCGGCCGGGGTGTCTGCGCCGCCGGCCCGCGAAAGGACGGCCCGGGTGAGATCGGCCTACCCGTCGCGTGTGGGGGAGTGGTCTGCGGTCCCGGGGACGTCGTGCTGGCGGATGGTGACGGCGTGGTGGTGGTCCGCCTGGAAGACGCTCCAGCAGTTCTGGAGGAGGCCTCCCGCATCACGGACTGGGAGTCGGGCCGGCGACGCGGTGTGCAGGCCGGAGAGGCGGTGCTGGCCGATCTCGACCAGCTGCTGGAGCGGGCCCGAGGGCCCGGCCGGGGGCCTTCAGTCGAGCAGGTCGGGCTGCTCTGCCACGATGCGGTCGTAGAGGGGCTGGAAGCTGAACCACCCGGCCAGGTGGTTGCCCACCTGGGTCTGGGTGAGCGCCGCCATGTCGGGGTCGATCAGCACGGGCTTGCCGGCCGCCTCGGCCAGGAGCTGGGCCTGGCAGGAGCGCTCCATGGTGACGAACCACCAGGCCGCCTCGTCGACTGAGTGCCCGACGGTGAGCAGGCCGTGGTTGCGCAGGATCACGGCCTTGTTGTCCCCGAGGGTGTGGGCCAGGCGCTTGCCCTCCTCGGCCTCCAGC